>JAHHTE010000049.1 GCA_020024815.1 Mailhella sp. | reverse complement strand
GTCTATGTTTATTAAAGTAATTATATATTGAACATAAAACTTTTTGCCCATTATTATCAAAAAAACTAGTATGTGGGGTTGCTAATATATGTATGCTATTTGCTTTATCAAATGAAAAAATAGAACCAAAACCCTTTTTAGGATCATAAGATATGTTTTTTTTATTTAGTATAAGAACTAGTAAACATTCTAAAGCTTTTAATGCAGGAAAGGTATAACAAGAATAATCTGATAAATTTAAATTTTTTTTAGAAAGTATTAAAGCAGGAGATAATATTTTTAATACTGTATCATCTACTTTATTATAGGCATTAGGTAGTTCTTTTTTCAAATTTTCAAAAGGTTCAATTTGAATCTTGTTTTGTGTAAAATTTAAAAGTTTTTCATAATTAGTAAGAATATTTTTTTCTGTTACTTCAGAAAATGAAGCGATATGACAAATAGTCATAGCCATAAGATAAGCAGGTTTTCCTTGTAAAATTAATTTACCTGTTTTATAATAAGTTATCGTTAATTTATCGCCATAATCACTTTGTATTTTAAGAAATGAATGTGTATTATTTGGATCTAATGCAGCGTCTTGTTTTTTTTTATTTTTTACTGTTTCTTCATTCCATAAATAGTTTTGTAGTGAATTAAATGATTCTTCTTTGATATTATCAAAACAACAAGTATCAGCTTTATTCTCGGCAGAGCAATGATTTGCTAGTAATTCAGTTTTTAATTTTTCAGATAAGTCTTGATTTTTTCCTTCACAAACAAATTTAAATTCATTATTTTTATTTTTATAACAATTTATTTGAGCATGTTTTTGATTAACAGAAAATTGTAGTCGAAAAAATTCATTATTTGAATTTTGGTTATGTATAGATATAGGTAAGCTTGTATACTCTGTACCCCATAGTTTTTCTCCTATTTTATCCATTTCTTCTCTAAGTTTATCTTGATTAATGAAAACTCTTTTTTCTTTTACCATAATTATCCCCTCGATATATATTTATATAATAATAGATATAGTATTGTCAAGAATAATAATTCTTATAGAAGTTCAATAGATATTTCTTTTCCTTGCAAAAGTTTGTTTAACAAGGTAGGATTATGAAAATAAAGGGAGGCTAAGCGATTTTATCAATGTTTGACAATCAGAATAATAAAGTAATAGATGATATACGCAAGGAATTAACAAAAGGGAGCAAGGTATCTATTGCGTCTGCGTGTTTTTCTATGTTTGCGTTTAAGGCATTGAAAAAGGAGCTTGAGGGAATAGAAGAGTTACGGTTTATTTTTACATCACCGACCTTTATAGAAGAAAAGACGCCAAAAGAGAAGCGGGAATTTTATATTCCTAAGTTAGATAGAGAAAAGAGTTTATACGGTTCGGAATTTGAGATAAAGCTACGTAACGCGATGACGCAAAAAGCCATAGCAAAGGAATGTGCTGATTGGATACGAGGCAAGGTTCAATTTAAATCAAATATAAGTACGAGTAATTCTAATACTTTTTTTGTAATACAGAATAAAGAAACTTGTGTAAGTTATATGCCTTTTAATAGTTTTACAACAGTTGATTTAGGCATAGAAAAGGGCGACAATTTATTAAATTTTGTAAATAAACTTGATACGTCAAGTTCTTTGCAATTTTTGAAAGGGTTTGACGCACTTTGGAATAATGCCTCAACGTTTAAAGATGTAACAGAAACGGTATTAGAGAGCATAAGCACGGCGTATAAGGAAAACTCTCCGAATTTTATTTATTATATAACCTTGTATAATATTTTTAATGAATTTTTAGAAGATATATCGGAAGATATTTTACCCAATGAAGCAACGGGATTTAAATCTAGTAAGATATGGAATAAGTTGTATAATTTTCAAAAGGACGCTGCTCTTGCAATAATTAATAAACTTGAAAAGTATAATGGTTGTATTTTAGCGGATAGTGTGGGCTTAGGCAAAACGTATACGGCTTTATCGGTAATAAAGTATTATGAAAATAGAAATAAAAGTGTTTTAGTTTTGTGTCCTAAAAAGCTTGTGAATAACTGGAATACATATAAAGCGAATTATGTAAATAATCCCATAGCAGAGGATAGATTGCGTTATGATGTTTTATTTCATACAGATTTAACGCGAGATAAGGGGCAGTCTAATGGTTTGGAGTTGGATAGATTAAATTGGAGTAATTACGATTTAATAGTGATAGACGAATCGCATAATTTTAGAAATGGCGGGAAATTATCAGAAAATCCAGAAATGGAAGAAAAGCAAAATCGTTATCAACGGCTTTTAAAAAAGGTAATACGTCAAGGGGTAAAAACAAAGGTTTTGATGTTATCAGCAACGCCAGTGAATAATCGGTTTTTAGATTTAAAAAATCAATTACAATTAGCGTATGAAGGGGAAGCAAGTAATATTGAGGATAAATTAAACACAGTACACCCCATAGAGCAAATATTTAGGGAAGCACAAAGAGCATTTAATATATGGAGTAATTTTCAAGTAGAGGAACGCACTACGGAAAATTTATTGCAAATGTTAGATTTTGATTTTTTTGAGTTATTAGATAGTGTAACCATAGCAAGATCTCGTAAGCATATAGAAAAATATTACAGTACAGCCGAGATAGGCAAATTTCCTACACGATTAAAGCCACTTTCTTTAAGACCAGCTATAACAGATTTACAAAATACAGTAACATATAACGGCATATTTTCAAATCTTATGCGATTAACGTTATCAGTGTATACACCAACGCGTTTTATTTTAGCGAGTAAAAAGGAAAAATACGCTGAATTATTTAAAGATGAATCAGTGAATAAGGGTTTTACGCAAGAAAATAGAGAATACGGAATACGTCGTTTAACGTCTATAAATTTAATGAAGCGATTAGAAAGTTCTGTTCATGCATTTAGGTTAACATTGCAACGGATAAATGATTTAATAACGAATAATATAAGCATGATAGAAACATATAAAAATCATGGTCAGGCAAATTTTATAAGTTCTGATATAGAAGTAGACTTTGAGCAACAAGATTTTGATTTAGAGGATCAAAATGATGATAGTCTTTTTTCTTTTGGAAAAAATGTAAAATTAAATCTTGCAGATATGGATTATGAGTCTTGGCTTTATGATATGCAGTCAGACAAAGAGCTTTTAGATAATTTGCTTTTGGAATTAGAAACAATAAATCCAATAAATGATAGTAAATTGCAGCAGTTAATAAATTTATTGCGTCAAAAAATAACAAATCCGATAAATGCCGATAATAAGAAAGTAATAATTTTTACAGCATTTAGCGACACAGCAACATATTTATATGAAAATATAAGTCAGTTGATAAAGCAAGAATTTAATCTTGAAACGGCATTAATAACAGGTTCCATAGAAGGTAAAACAACAATAAAGAATTTTTCTACACGGTTAAATGATGTGTTAACGTGTTTTTCTCCTTTTTCCAAAGAAAGAGCCTTGCTAATGCCAAAATGTGAACATGAAATAGATATTTTGATAGCAACAGATTGTATATCTGAGGGGCAAAATTTACAAGATTGTGATTATCTTATAAATTATGATATTCATTGGAATCCAGTCCGTATTATTCAGCGTTTTGGTCGTATAGACCGCATAGGTAGTAAGAACACGTATATTCAGTTAATAAATTTTTGGCCAGACATAAGCCTTGATGAATATATTAAATTAAAAGCTAAAGTTGAAACAAAAATGAAAATAGTGGATATGACGGCAACAGGGGACGACAATATTTTAAGCGAAGATGAAAAAATAGATTTAGAGTACAGAAAAGCCCAATTAAAACGCCTACAAGATGAAGTAGTAGATATAGAGGAAATGTCAAATAGTATTTCAATAATGGATCTAGGTTTAAATGAATTTCGCCTTGATTTATTAGATTATTTGAAAAGCGAAAACAGTCTTGACCGTATTCCCTTAGGTATGCACGCCCTAGTATCAAAAAAAGAAGATACTCAAGCGGGAGTAATATTTATATTAAAAAATCGTTTTAATAGTGTAAATATTCATAATCAAAATCGTTTACACCCTTTTTATATGGTTTATGTGGATAATGAGGGGAATATTCTTTGCGATCATTTACAGCCTAAAAAATTGCTTGATACAATGCGTTATCTTTGTAAGGAACATTCAACACCTATCCAAGCATTAACAACAGCATTTAATCAAGAAACCAACGACGGGAAAAATATGTCCCATTATTCCCTGTTATTGAATAAAGCAATAAGTTCTCTTTTGGTAAAAGAAGAGGAAAGCAAGACATTAAGCTTTTTAAAAGGAAATACAATAAGTTTTATGGCAGATAAACTAAAGGGTTTAGAAGATTTTGAACTTGTAACATTTTTAGTTGTAAGATAAGAAAATACGTTGAGTGCAAAATGTTTGGTTTACCAGTAGCAACAGAAATACATAAGATTTTAGCGAAAAATGAACTTTTTAAATTTTTGCAAATAAGCAAAGAAAAGCGAAATAAAATAGAAGAAGAAATAAAGCGTCTTGTACTTATAGCAGAAATAACCCCAAATTCAACACATATCCAAGCAGGAAAAAAAGATTCTATTTTTCTTTTGCAAGTAGAGTTAAAAGAACAAAAAATTTCTGTAACAACGTTAGAAGTATTAGCAAAACATATTAATCAAAATCTTGTTTTTCTTCTTACCTATCAAGAAAAGCAAGCGAAATTAGCAATATTTGAAAAGCAATTATTCCAAACAGAATGGCAAGATAGAGAAAAAATTAATCTTTCTTTGCAAGGGATAGATTTAGACCAAGTGTGGGAAAATTTTGTTTTGCAAATAGGCAATTTTAGTCTTGATAAGCAAAGAAGTTTAGGGGAAGAAATAGCCTATCAAGCCCAACAAACAACTTTATTAAAAAAAATAAATTTGCTAGAAAATAAACGTAACAAAGAAAAGCAAGTAAAAAAGAAAATAGCCTTGCATAAACAAATTCAAGAATTGCAAGCATTATTGCAGAAATAAGGGAGAGTATATGAGTAATCAATTACAAATGCATACAAAAGATAAGGCTCAAGAAAATTTTGAAAAATTATCCCAACTTTTCCCTAATGCAGTAACAGAAATAGTGAAGGACGGTAAAATAATCCGTGCCATAGATAAAGATGTTTTAATGCAAGAAATAAATACAAGTGTTGTAGAGGGTAAAGAAGAACGCTATCAATTTACATGGCCAGAAAAGACAAATGCTATTATTTCAGCAAATACACCAAGTTATAAAACACTTTGCCCTTGTGAAGAAGAAAGTGTGAATTTTGATACAACAAAAAATCTTTATATTGAGGGTGATAATTTAGAAGTGCTAAAACTTTTGCAAGAAACCTATCTTAGTAAAGTAAAAATAATTTATATTGATCCCCCATATAATACGGGAAAAGATAGTTTTGTGTATCCTGATAATTTTACTATGGATAATCAAGACTATAAAGATTTATCAGCCACCGATGAAGATGGTAACCTTATTTATGATTTTAGAGGAAACCTAGAAAGCAATGGGCGTTTTCATACTGATTGGCTTAATATGATGTATCCTCGCTTAAAACTTGCAAGAGATTTATTAACAGATGATGGAGTTATTTTTATTTCCATTGATGATAATGAACAAGAAAATTTAAAGAAAATTTGTAATGAAATTTTTGGGGAAGATAATTTTATATCAACTTTTGTTATTATACGTTCTGAAGGTGGTGGACTTGCAAAAAAAGCAATTATTGGACATGATTATTTACTTGCATATGCAAAAAATATATATAATTGCAAACCGTTAGGAAAAGCAAAAAAAATACGAGGAAAAATTGTAATAAAAGATAATGAGCAATATTGGATAGAAACAGATTGGTTTAGAGAAGTTTTTGGTAAATATGGTACTTGTCATTATGAAGATATATTAACATTTTATAATCAAAAGAAAAAAGATGAAATTGATTTGGAGATAAAAAAAGGAAATTATATATTAATACCTAAAGGAAATAAACATATTGTTGGAAGACTTAGAAAAATATCAGAAGATACGTCTAAATTTTATACTGTATTAAAGTATTTAAATAAAGTTGGAGTACAGGATCTTTTAACATTAAACTTAAATAAATTTTTTGATTATTCTAAGCCTATTTCTTTAATTAAGGATTTTATTCTTGGAGGTACAATTTTAAGTAAAGATAATAACGATATAATCCTTGACTTTTTTTCAGGCTCTGCAACAACAGCTCATGCTGTTATGCAATTAAATGCCGAAGATAAAGGAAATCGTCAATTTATTATGGTGCAATTACCAGAATTAACAGACGAAAAATCAGAAGCTTATAAAGCAGGATATAAAAATATTTGTGAAATAGGAAAAGAACGCATACGCCGTGCAGGGAAAAAGATTTTAAAAGAAAATAATCTTTCTGAAAAAGATTTAGATATAGGTTTTCGTGTTTTAAAACTTGCAAGTAGTAATATGAAAGATGTGTACTACACCCCAGCCCAATATCAACGGAGTTTATTAGAAGAATTAGAAACCAATATCAAAGAAGATAGAACAAGCGAAGATTTACTTTTTCAAGTAATGCTTGATTTAGGAATTGATTTAACAGCTAAAATTGAAAAAGAAATATTGCAAGATAAAACAATTTATTTTGTAGATAGTAATATTCTTCTTGCGTGTTTTGATATGAATTTAACCGATGAAATTATAATAGAAATAGCAAAGAAAAATCCGTTATATGCTGTTTTTAGAGATAATTCTTTTAAAAATGATAGTGTTATTGTAAACGTTGAGCAAATATTTAAAACATATAGCCCTAACACTGTAAGAAAGGTATTGTAATATGAAATTTTTATTTAAAGTCCAACAATACCAAACAGACGCAGTACAAGCTGTTACCCAAGTTTTTACAGGGCAACCAAAAGGGCATATCCATTACCGTATGGATATGGGAAAAAGCCAAAATCCAACACAAAAAAATCTTATTGATGAAGAAGATTATCTTGAGGGTTTTGGCTATAAAAATAATACTATTTGTTTGTCTTCCGAAGAATTATTAAATAATATCCAAAATACACAAAGAAAAAATGCCATTACTGTTGATAAAGACCTTGTACAAGCTTTAGGGCATTGTAGCCTTGATATTGAAATGGAAACAGGAACAGGCAAAACATACGTTTATATTAAAACTATTTTTGAACTTAATAAAGAATATGGTTGGACAAAATTTATTATTGTTGTTCCTTCTATTGCTATTCGCGAGGGTGTGAAAAAAAGCCTTGAAATTATGGAACAGCATTTTTTTGATGAATATCACCAAAAAATACGCTTTTTTGTTTATAATAGTGCTACTTTAAATGATATTGATACGTTTTCAGGAAGTGGGAAAATCAATGTTATGATTATCAATACCCAAGCTTTTGCTACTTCCTTAAAAGAAAACGGAAAAAGTAAAGAATCTCGTATTATTTATTCAGAAAGAGATGAGTTTGGCTCTCGTCGCCCCATTGATGTTATTAAAGCAAATAGACCTATTCTTATTCTTGATGAACCACAAAAAATGGGGGGAAAAGCTACACAAGAAGCTTTAAAAAATTTTAATCCGCTTTTTAGTCTTAATTATTCTGCTACACATAAAGAACAACACAATCTTATCTATGTGCTTGACGCTTTGGACGCATACAATAAACGCTTAGTAAAAAAAATCGAAGTAAAAGGCTTTGAACAAAAAAACTTTATGGGCGTAAATGGTTATGTGTATCTTGATAAACTTATTCTTTCCCCTACTAAAGCTCCACAAGCCAAGTTGGAAATTGAAGAAAAATTAAAAAATGGGGAAATTGTAAGAAAAAGTTATATTTTTGAAAAAGGCGATAACCTGTATCAAAAATCAGAAATGGAACAGTATAAAAACGATTTTACTATTCTTGAAATTGGTTACGATTCCTTTGGGCTTGCTAAAGTTTTATTCAAAAATGGCTTAGAATTACAAAAAGGGCAAGCTGTGGGCGATGGCTCCGAAAATGCTATGCGACGTATTCAAATTCGCGAAACTATTGCTTCTCATTTTGAAAAAGAAGAAATGCTTTTTAATAAAGGTATAAAAACTCTCTCTCTTTTCTTTATCGATAAAGTAGAAAAATACCGTGAATATGATGAAAATAATAAACAAATTCTTGGGGAATATGGTAAAATATTCGAAGAAGAATATCTAAAATTATATAACGAAAAAATCAATCTTCTTGATTCAGAATATAAAAAATATTTAGAAAATATTTCTAAAGATATTAGTAAAGTACATAATGGCTATTTTAGTATTGATAGCAAAACAGGAAAAAGTATTAACAGCGAAGTAAAAAGAGGTGATGAATTTTCTACCGATATTTCCGCGTATAATCTTATCTTAAAAGATAAAGAAACATTATTAAGCTTTAATGAGCCTACACGCTTTATCTTCTCCCATTCTGCTTTGCGAGAAGGCTGGGATAATCCTAATGTTTTTCAAATTTGCACCCTAAAACATTCCGATAGCCAAACAACAAAACGACAAGAAGTAGGGCGAGGGCTTAGAATTTGTGTGGACCAACAAGGCAACAGAATGGATCAAGAGTTTTGCGGAACAGCTGTTCATGATATTAATAAATTAACCGTTATTGCTAGTGAAAGCTATAAAAACTTTGTTACAGATTTACAAAAAGATATGGTGGAAACTCTTTATAATAGACCACTAAAAATTGATGTTGCTTTTTTTGTGGGAAAAGAAGTTTCCATTGAAGGACTTAATCTTCCTATCAATAACGAAACAGCAGAAAAAATTATCAATAATTTACAACAAGATAACTATATAGATAAAAATGGATATATTACTGCTAAATATAACGAAGATAAACAAAATAACACTATTATAGAACTTTCAGAAGAATTAAAACAAATTTCTGAAAGTGTTTTTGGTTTTGTTGATGAAGTATTTGAAAATAATCAGACTATGCAAAATATGATTGAAAACGGTAATAAAGAAAAAATAACATATAATAATCCTACCGATAACATGAATAAAGAAGAATTTAAAAAACTTTGGGAACAAATCAATCATAAGTACGCATATACTGTTAATTTTGAAAGCAATGAACTTATCAAAAAAGTTATTCATGCCATTGATAAAACGCTAAGTGTTACGCGTTTTTCCTATACAAGAACTATCAGCGAGCAAAAAGAAACATTACAAAAAACAGATATTGAACAAAATACTTCCTTTATTCAAGAAAAAAATAAAACAGAAGTCCTAAGTTACGATGATGTTAACCTTGTAAAATACGATTTAATTGGCGATATTGCAAAAGGTGCTGTACTTACACGCAAAACCGTTGTCAAAATCTTACAAGGAATTTCTGATAAAAAATTTAGCCTTTTCAAAGAAAATCCAGAAGAATTTATTGCAAAGCTTATTAAAATTATCAAAGAACAAAAAGCTACTACCATTATTGAACATATTCAATATAATAAAACAAATGAAACCTATGATTTAAATATTTTCACAAAAGAGAAAATAGTAAAATCAGTAGATAAATCATATAAAGCTCAAAAACATATCCTTGAATATGTACTTACTGACGGTATGGCAGAAGATAATAACGAAATGCGTTTTGCAAAAGAATTAGATAATGCAGAAGAAGTTATTGTATACGCAAAACTTCCACGTGATTTCAAAATTCCTACCCCAGTGGGGAATTATACCCCAGATTGGGCAATAGCTTTCAAACAAGGCACTGTAAAACATATTTTCTTTATTGCAGAAACAAAAGGCTCTATGAATAGCCTAGAATTGCGACCTATTGAACAAGCCAAAATCGAATGTGCTAAAAAATTGTTTAATAAACTCAATACTGCAAATGTCCGCTACCATAACGTAACAAGTTACCAAAAACTACTGGAAGTTATGGGTGGGATAGAGTAGTTTTCTAATTTAAGGATAAAAATCATGACTAACTGTTTGTTATGTAATAATAATAATAGTTCCATAGAAACAATAAATTATCGTCCTCAAAATTATGCTGATTCTCGTGAAATCAGTTATGCTAAATGCAATAAATGTGGCTATTCATTTTTAATTAAGAATCATAAGGAAACATTTTTTTTTGACAATCACTTTCAACATAAAAATAAAAAATCTGAAGGAATAAAAATTACAAATTTTTCAGATTTATTGACCAAAATCTTAAACGCACAACGTTCTGTAAATTACGGAGAACGATTATGGTTCCGAGGGCAACCGGGAATTAATTTACCTTTAATTCCTAAACTCTACCGAATTTTAAGAAATACTTTTGATGATTTTTTATATTATTATGAAAATAAGACTTATCAATATTTCATGAGTCAAGCTCCGTCTTTTTACGACCATTGCCCAAACAATGCAGATAAGGGTCATTGGCTAGCTCTTATGCCGCATTATGGACTTCCAACGAGATTTCTTGATTGGACGGAATCTCCCCTATGTGCCATTTTTTTTGCTGTTAATAATTATTTAAAAAATTGCCATGAACTTAAAAATTTCCCTAAAAAAGGGGTTGAAATTTATCAATTTAATCCTTTTGCATGGAATCAAGAACTATTTAATATTTATGAAATTCCTTTTATAGAATTGACAGAAGATGCAAAATCAAAAAATTTTATTAATAAAATTTTAAATAAAGCTTTTTCAGAAAAAAAATTAAGTGAACCAAATTCTTTTTTTCCCTTTGCAGTTTCTGCGATTAACTCTTTTCAACGCATAACTAATCAGCAAGGGCATTTTACAATACACGACAACTTTTTAGATATGTTTTCTTTATTTCCAAACCAAATTGTTAAATATCATATTCCTCATAAATTAGTTAATGAAATAAAAATTTCATTATTGCAACTTGGTATCAATGAAACTCTCTATTTTCCAGAACTATCTTCATTAGCCTTGCTTATTCAAGATGAGTCTTTTTATAAGAATGGTATCAACCCAATCGATTTATAAAAATTTCGCCTCCACCAGATAAAATTTTTCAATAAGCCCTGTAAGTAGTAAAAAACCTTTCTGGGCTTATTTTTTATTCTCTTTTCATAGTGTCAATATATATATATATATCATATTTCCCCTAGACATACCCATAAATGGGGGTACAGAATAGACTTCGTCGCCCTTTGGGTAGTTACTTTCACCCCCTGCACCCCCGAACAATGCCCCCTGTTTCACACTCTTTCAGCAAGTCGCTTTGCTCTTCGCTTACAGAAAGTGAAACTTATTAGGGCAGTGATTTTATGAAAATATTTTTTATTTTATAAGTCTAATGTGTTAAAGTAATTCTAAATTATTTGGAAACATACCCTATTAAAAATTTTAGTTAAATTTATATGTAAAATCAATAATGAAAAGTTTTGTTATTGGTCGTATATAGAAGTTATTTTAGCTATTGTTTTTTGTATTACATTAATCATGAATTTACATAAAGATTATCATTATGGTCAAGATATAATAGAAATAAATAATAAAAATACGATTACAGTTACACCTAGTTTTAATTAAGAAGTTGGAAAAAAATATATTAATAAACTTTGATACGTTATAAAAGGAGAGATAAATCTCTCCTTTTATATTTTAATTATACAAAATAATTATTTTATTCTCTTACTCCTCCAAGTTATCTTTAATTGTTTCTAAAACGAGTATTGCAAGAGAAATCCATGGGGTTATTTTCATAATATCCTCACTTTGTTAAAGGTTAAACGGTAAGCATTTTCTACTATACATTTGATATGTAATATCAAGTGGTTGTTCGCGGACAAAATCATAAGGAATATGCATACAATCCTCCTATGATTTTA
>JAHHTE010000048.1 GCA_020024815.1 Mailhella sp. | reverse complement strand
AGTTATTACAAGTAATAACCCACTTGAAGATTTACGTGATTCAATTCAAAATAAATTTTTATTAGAAGGTTTAGAACCATCAGAAAAAATGCAAAAATCAAAAAATTCTTCTGAAAAAATTACACATAAAAGACGTGAAAATCCAGAAGCAGATGTTGCATTTGATGGTCAAAATTTAAATCTTATTGATGAAGAAGAAAAAACAAATGAATATGAATTTAATTTAGCAAAACATGCTTCAAAAGTAGATAAAGATCAAGCTTTTGATGATAGCTATGATTATGATTCAGAATTACCAAAAGAATTAATTTTTTCATTATCTAAAACAGCTCCACAGAAAAAAAGTGATGAAGATTTTGTAATTAATACAGATACACCAGAAGATTTATCCTTTAGTATGCGAAAAGCAGATGACCACGACTCTGATAATGAATGTGTAGACGGTGATGAAGATTGTATAAAAAATAAACTTATAAAATTCTTTAAGAAAAAAACAATACACTTCAACCTAAATAAAACAGAAGGTGAAGAAATTGTAGAAAAAACAGATGAAGAAAAAGATAAAGAATTTCAAGAAGCACGAGGAAAAGTTACTCCACAAGCTCACAAAGCAAAATTCAATATAGATATATAAACTAAGGCAAGCAATAGCTTGCCTTTTTTCTTGCCTAAATCTTATAATTATCATAAAAATAATTATGATAATACGAGAACAACATATTATAAAAGGTCAAGTACAGGGCGTTGGTTTTCGTCCTTTTGTATATAGAATTGCTTTAGAAAATAATCTCACTGGTTTTGTGCAAAATACACCAAAAGGTGTTGTTATTGAAATACAAGGTACAGTACAAAATATACAACAATTTAATCAAGATTTTTCACAAAAACTACCCCCACTTGCCAAAATTTCTTCCCACGAAAAAACAAATATTATTCCACAAAAAACCGAAGAATTATTTACTATCATTCATTCATTACAAGGTGAACATCAAGGCCATAGTGTTTTAGTAAGTCCAGATGTTGCCATTTGTGATGATTGCAAAAAGGATATTTTTAATCCTCATAATAAACGATATGCTTATGCATTTACAAATTGCACCTCATGTGGACCTCGTTATACAATAACTAAATCTATTCCTTATGATAGACCAGTTACTACAATGTCTTGTTTTCCTTTGTGTGATGATTGCACAAAAGAATATACAAATCCTCTTGATAGAAGATTTCATGCTCAACCCAATGCTTGTGCAAATTGTGGGCCTTTACTATGGTTAACTGACGGAAAAAATACAACACAAAAAAATCCCCTTCCATATCCACAAAATCAAAATATCATAGCAACTCAAAACCAAGCCATACAAAAAAGTTTAGAATTACTTTCTCAAGGAAAAATCATCGCCATAAAAGGTCTTGGTGGATTTCAATTAGCTGTTGATGCTTATAATGAAACAAATATACAAGAATTGAGAAAACGTAAAAATCGTCCACATAAAGCTTTTGCCATTATGGTCAAAGATATAGAGCAAGCCAAAAAAATTGCTTATATATCACAAGAAGCAGAAGAAATTTTATGTTCAATGGCAGCACCTATTGTTCTTTGTCCTTTAAAAGATAAAAATCTTCCCAAAAGCATACACCCCGATACAAAAAGAATTGGGATAATGCTTGCATATACCCCTTTACATTTATTACTTTTTTCCCCCGAACTTGTAGGAGCAAATTGTCAAGCCCCTAAAGCTCTTATTATGACATCAGCCAATCAAGGTGGTAAACCAATTTGCATACAAAACCGACAAGCTTTGCATGACCTAACAAGCATTACAGATTATTATCTTTTTCATAACCGAGATATTTTAATCCGTGTTGATGATTCTGTATGTTTACCCCTTGAAAATAGCAAACACGAGCAACTTCCAACTACTATTTATTTGCGTAGAGCAAGAGGATATGTACCAAGTCCAATATTTTTCCCTAAAAATCTCCAATATAAAAAATCTATTTTTGCCACAGGTGCATTTTTAAAAAATACTTTTACTTTTACAAAAGAAAATGAAGCCTATCAAAGCCAGCATATTGGCGATTTAGATAATTTAGAAGTTATCGATTTTTTTGAAGAAACTGCAAATCATTTACAAAAACTTTTAGAAGTAACTCCTAAAGCTGTTGTAACAGATTTACATCCAGACTTTCCAAGTACACACATAGCCCAAGAATATAGTATACAAAAAAATATTCCTTTTATCCAAGTTCAACACCACATTGCTCATGCCTATTCTGTTTTAGCAGAACAAGAAACACTTTTAGATACTCCTTACCTTGCCTTAATTTTAGATGGAACAGGTTTAGGACTTGATAAAACTATTTGGGGTAGTGAATTATTTTATCTTGAACCTAAAAAGAAAAAACATATACGCCTTGCAAGCTTAAGTCCAATTCCATTAATTGGTGGAGATAAAGCAACTTTTGAACCATGGCGTATTGCCTTTGCTTTACATAAAAAAGCACAAGAAAGTAACTATTTATCTTCTCAAGATACACTCCCTTTTCAAAATCAAGACCCAAAAGAAATTATGCTTTGTGAAACTATGCTAGAAAAAAATATTAATTGTCCTTTGAGTTCTGGTTGTGGTCGGCTTTTTGATGCAATTTCTGCTCTTTTAGGATTATGCACGCAAACAAGTTATGAAGGTCAAGCTGCTATTATTTTAGAAGATATAGCAAGCAATTCTTCTCATACTACAAGCCTACAAACAAAATTTTTTGAATATACAACAAACCAAGATGAACGAATACAAAATAATCAAAGTTTATGGGAAATTGATACAGCCTTTCTTTATGCTCAAATTTACCAACTTTTCAAACAAAATAATTTTTCAAACACCCTTGAAGTACAAGCAGAATTAGCTAAAATTTTTCATTTAACACTTATACAAAATTATATTGAACTGTTAAAAACAATACAAAACCAATATCAAAGCAATACACTTATTCTTTCAGGTGGTGTCTTTAATAATGAAATTTTATTAAAAACTATAAGCCAAAAATTAAAAAATACATACACATTACTTTTCCCAAAAAATACCCCAGTTGGAGATGCTTGCATAAGCTTAGGACAAGCTTTTTACGCAAGTTTTAATGAGCAATAATTTTAATGGAATTTTTTAGGGGGAAAACTTTTGCAAAAGTTTTCCCCCTAATCCTCTTTCAAAAACTTTTAATATGTTTCAATAAATTTACCTAATTGAGGGAAATTAGGGGAACACTGTCTTTATCCGTAACTTACTTTGTCGCTCTTGGTTTTTACAATTAACTAAAAATAAAAAAGGATACTATATGCATTTAAAAAAAATATATTTTTGTTTAGTTTTAGGCTTACTCTTACAACCTCAAGAAACACAAGCTTGCTCGCGTATAACATTTGAAACACCAAAGGGCGTATATACAATACGTTCACTTGACTGGCAAGATAAGTTAGGCGGGATAGCTGTTATCCACCCTAAAAATATAGAACGCAGAACACGTTCTATCAAAAATAGCCATTATCAAACCCCTGCAACTTGGAAAACAAAATATACAACCCTTGCCATAGAAGAACCAAATCTTTTTGGCTATGCAAATTCAGAAGCCATCAATATAGAGGGATTATCAGTATCTGTTTTATATTTAGAGGATAGCTTTCCTTTTATAAAAAAACATCAAGACACGCAAAAACCAGCTATAAATTTTAAAGATATTCCGAGTTTTATAGCTGAAAATTTTAAAACAGTTGATGAATTTTTACAAGCCTATGAAAAAGGAGAATTTATAGAAGCATGGCAAGACGGAATAAACGGTTATCAACATGGTTTGCATTATTCTGTGCAAGATAAGTATGGAAAAATTACACTTATCCAATTAGGAGAAAACGGGAAAACAGTAATTCACAAAGGTACGGCAAAAAGTGATTTACGAGTAATGACCAATTCACCTTTACAAGAAGAACATAGAAAATATATAGCAAAATTTGATTTAAAATCACCCCAAACCAATACAAAAATACCTAATTCCATAAGTTCACAAGCAAGAATGTTACGCGGGCTTTATCATACGGAAAGATTATCTTTTCCTCCAAATGCCACACAAAAACAAATTGAGGGAAAAATACAAGCTCTTTTTGACGCAGGCAATCTTGTACCACAAGGCATTATTGATGAAGAAAGTGGCAACTGTTACCCTACTTGGACAGAATATATGTATAATCATAACACAGGAATTTTTAAATTCCGTAACATGGAAACATTCACAGAAATAAGTATTAATATCAAAGAATTAGAAAAATATAAAAAGCCTATGCAAGCTAATTTAATAGAACAAACCAATCAAGGCTTAGAAAAAGTACACTTTACCCCATACATAGAACACCAATAAAAACAAATTATTCTTATAACATACGGAAAAAGCTAAATAAATTATTCTTGCTATTATAAAATAGATATGAGATTATATTAAAATAATGAATAACAAAAAGTTCAAAATAAAGGTATGGTATGTTAAATTTAAAAGATAATAATTCACTTGTCAAAAAGATAATTTTTCTTTTTGTTCTTGCTATCTTATTACAAATCCCCATGTTTTTTATTGACAGCATTATTTCAGAAAGAAACTATTCCTATATGGATATGGTAGAAAAAATAGGCGATGAATGGGGAAGCAAACAAACCATAGCAGGAGCATTTTTAATTATTAATTATGATAATGAAGAAATTAAACTTTCTTCTGATAATTCAATAAAAACCAATCGAACCGGAAATTATTTAGTATTGCCTGATACACTATCCATGAAAATATATTTACAAGACGAAGAACGTCAAAGAGGTATTTATAAAACAACAGTATATAATGGTGATATAAATATAGAAGGAACTTTTCCTAATTTAAACAATATATTACCTGCGGATATTAATCCTAATACCATAAGTATAGGACTTGGCATAACAGATACAAAATCAATTATGAAAATCAAGGAATTTACAATAGAAAATGAACCAATAAACTTAGAATCAGGTACTGGAGTAAACCAACAAGGATTGCATAAAGGAATTTCTGGCAGAATAACACAAGACTTAATGCAAAAAGATACTATTCATTTTTCCATTAAATTAAATTTACGGGGCAATGTAGGAATCAATCTTTTACCATTCGGAAAAGAAAATATTTTTGAAATAAGTTCCCCTTGGAAATCACCAAGTTTTAGTGGCATATTGCCTAATGAAAAAGTAATAGATAACAATGGCTTTAAAGCAAAATGGGAAGTATCTTCTTTTGTTAGAAACTACAAGCAACATTTTCCTGATAAATATTATAGTAACCTTAGCGAAGGACAAATAACAGCCAATTTATATGAAGGCGTAACCCATTATAGACAAGTAATGCGTGCAGTAAAATACAGTATGCTTTTCATCATGCTAAGCCTTTTTGTTGTTTATATTTTTGAAGTAACAAGCAAAAGATTTACACACTATGTTCAATACGGTGTAGTAGGCTTTTCTCTTACCTTATTTTATTTAGTTTTACTTTCCATGTCAGAATATTTTAGCTTTAATATAGCATATCTTATAGCTAGTTTCATGGTTATTATTCCAAACTCCCTATACATCAAAGCCGTAACAAGAAATAAAAATTATGGTTTAGGAATGTTCGCATTTCTAACTGGCATATATGTCGTTCTCTTTTCTATCCTCAAAATGGAACAATACGCACTCATAGCTGGCACTTCCTTACTTATGGCAGTTCTTTATGTTATGATGTACCTAACAAGAAATATTGAAGTTATCAAAAAAGAATAAAAAAACGTTATTCAGAACTTTATTTTTATTATGAGAGGGGAAACTTTTGAAAAAGTCCCCCCTCTCATACTCTCCCCCTCAAAACTTTTTCGAAGTACTTTAAAAAGTTCTCTAGTTTTTACTTGCCTATCTAATTTAATCCTGCTAAAACTTAACTGACTCTTTATTAACAGGGATTAAGTTTTACTTGCCTATCTAATTTAATCCTGCTAAAACAAAAAGTGAGTAAAGATAGAATTAGAAACAGTTTTACTTGCCTATCTAATTTAATCCTGCTAAAACCTTTTGTATACAGCAAAACAAGATAATATGTTTTACTTGCCTATCTAATTTAATCCTGCTAAAACTGACGAAAAGGAAGGGATATTAACAGAATTGTTTTACTTGCCTATCTAATTTAATCCTGCTAAAACATTAACAGAATTAGAAAAAGTTGAAAGTGCGTTTTACTTGCCTATCTAATTTAATCCTGCTAAAACCTTTTATTAATAGCTTAACTGGTGGTTTACGTTTTACTTGCCTATCTAATTTAATCCTGCTAAAACTAAAAGATGTAAACTAAATAGTGAATTAGTGTTTTACTTGCCTATCTAATTTAATCCTGCTAAAACAACTTTTGTGATGAGGTAGTAAAAAAACAGGTTTTACTTGCCTATCTAATTTAATCCTGCTAAAACCCAGCAAGTGCTGAATCAAATTTACACAAAGTTTTACTTGCCTATCTAATTTAATCCTGCTAAAACAAATGAATGGCATAAAAAACAAGGTTGGTCGTTTTACTTGCCTATCTAATTTAATCCTGCTAAAACCAAAAGATACTACAGAAAAATTGAAAAGAAGTTTTACTTGCCTATCTAATTTAATCCTGCTAAAACTTATCAAAGTATTTCCTTGAAACTATTTACTTTTTCAAGGAAATACTGTATTAAAAACTCAAAAAAAGAAGATATTTTCTTACTTTTTTTGAGTTTTTTTATTTTTTTGAGGGGATAAATATGGCAAATTATGTTTTAGAAATTGCAGAAAATAATCGTTATCTCTCTATTCAGCACAAAAATATATGTATAAAAGAACAAGAAAATATTCTTGGCACTATTGCTCTTGATATGGTTGCTTGTGTTTTGTTAACTGCTCCTGCAATTACATTAAGCAAACAATTTTTATCTTGTTTGGGAGAAGAAAATATTCCTGTGCTTATTATGGGTAAAAATTATTTACCTATATCTATTGCATTACCTGTTAATTCCCATTACAGACAGTTATCAATAGCAGAAGAGCAAATAAAAGCCAGTACAACAATAAAAAAACAAATATGGCAACAAATAATTATTGCTAAAATAAAAAATCAAACTCAAGCCTTAGAAAAATGTATTTTACCACAAAATAAAACCGTAAAAAAAGATATTGAAACGTTAAAATTTTTAGTACAACGTGTACGTTCTGGTGATAGTGATAATAAAGAAGCACAAGCAGCTAAAATATATTGGCAAGCTTTATTTGGCAAAAATTTTTATCGTAATACTGAAGAAAATGGAATTAATGCATTTTTAAATTATGGATATGCTATTGTACGAGCTATTTGTGCAAGAGCAGTATGTGCCAATGGATTATTACCTATGTTTGGGGTACATCATCATAATCAATATAATGCATTTTGTCTTGCTGATGATATAATGGAACCTTTTCGCCCTTTTGTGGATTGTTTAGTGTATGAACAAATAAAAAATAAAGAAAAAGAAGAATTATATTTAACTCCTCAAGATAAAAGACATATTTCTACTATTTTACAAAGCCCTCTTTATATTAATGAGGAAGAAAGCACGCTTATGCCCATTGCTTTAAAAGTTGCTCAAGCAATTTATAAAAGCTATGAAACAAAGCGTGCTATAATCAATTATCCTTCATTAAAAAAGAAATAATTGTTCCATTTTTTGTAATTCTTTTTGTTCATTTTTTTGTTTTTTCTTTCCATAGTAATTTCTTGTTAATCCATATTGTCTATCCGTAAGAAAGAAAATAGAAACGTTTCCTTCATCAGTTAAACATTGTCCTACTTTTTTTGCCATATTTTCTGCTGCAAGCATATTTTCACAATGACGCATATAAACAGAAAATTGCTTACGCATAAAGCCTAATTCTAGCAAACTATTTCTAAATTTTGTTGCTATTCGCATTTGTTTTTGCGTTACCACTGGTAAATCAAACATTACTATAAGCCACATAATAGAATATTGTGTTGGTTGATTTTCTTTTTTATACTTTCTTGCCATTCCAAAGCTTCTTTTCTTTTTTACGAATTTTACCAAAAGGCGTTAAAAGAACTTTGCGAGCTTGCATTATACAAAATGTTTTTAGCCCATTACCACCACTTGTCCATAAGGTAAAACTTTCTTTATCTATTTTATTTGCATTTGCTGTTCCCTGTCTTGCATCAAAACAAGATACAACAACCATATTTCCAGAACTAAATTTTAAAACCTTTGCAAGCATAATATCTTCATTTTGTTCATTTTTGTATAAAAATGCCATAGGAATATGATATTTTTCAATTAGATCTTGATTTAAGCGTAATTCAAGTAAATCTCCTTTGCATACACTCCAAAGTAATTTTGCATTTTCTTGCCATTGTGGTTTAAAATGTGGATTTGCTGCATCAATACTTTTAATACATTCCCAGCCTATTTTTCCTTTTTCTTTACCTTCTGTATAGACAAAAAAATCTACTCGGTGATTACTATCAGGTTTATACCCACATTGTTGGTTTTCTTTAATGTTAACAAGCCCTATTTTTTCAATTACAGGATATTTTTTTCCTACATTTGCAAGACGTATTGCTTCTTGTACTAAACTTTGTTCTGTTATTTTTATCTCTTTTTTACCTTGTTCTTTATATTCTGCATTTTTTTGTATAAGGCTTTCTTCTGCTGCAAATTTTTGTGCTTTTACTGCTTTTATGATTGTGGCACAACGTATTCTACTTTGTTGTATTTTTTTACTATCGCCCAATTTTTCTTCTACGGCTATTTTTTCTAACTTTGAAAAACTATCAATATTTTCTAAAGAACGCATATACATTGCTACATATAAATTACTTTTTGAATCATAATCTAATACTCGCATGGCTGTTTCATTATGTAATTTTGTATTTGTATCATGCTCTGCTTTATGGGATATTTTTATATTTTTCAAAGTATCTATTACTATATGTCTAAAATCCTTTTCTTTTGGATAGGCTGAAGAATGAATAAATGGTACAGAAAGTAAGCCTATATCTAATTTTTGATTTCTTTTACTTGCTTTATACATTTTTTGAGCCAAAGAACGCGTAATGGCACATAAAACAATAGCATCTAATGCATGATGTCTATGATCTATGCGAGGTTTTGCCTCCCAATCAGAATTTATTTTTGGTTCACCATCAACATAATAAACTTCCCCTGTTTCTTTATTTATTTGATGACGTGGAACATTTAAACCCATAAGCTCAAATTCTATACCTGATAATTGCCATGCTGTTCTTAATTGTGCTGTCATAGAACCACGAATAGCCAAAATATTTGAACAAATACATTGCAAATATTGAAGAGCTATTTTTGTCATATAGCGTGTGTCTTGCAAGCGTCTATCTGCATAATTTTCATCTAATTCATCACCATGAAGGCAAAAATTTTCTTTGGCTTCTGCTGTAAATCGCCATGCTTTATTTTTGGGCATGATTTCTAAATCTTTCTTTATTGCTTCCCAATGTTCACTAAAATTAGATTGAATAAAATCATACGCAAAACTATCACTTTTAAGATTATTTACTCGCGTCAAAACTAAATTTGAAAGTGTATTTGTGCCTCCAGCTGATTGTGGAATAATATGATCTATTTCATAAGACATAAAATTCGTTACTTGGATTGTTTCTTGTGTATAAATGTCTTTTTTATTTTGACTTTCCCATAATTTATATTTTAATCTATTGGTTGATGTTATTGCATAATGATATTTTTCTAATTCTTTATCTATCCGTAAATTATTTTTTTCATTTTGTAATTGTTCACGTATTAACTTTTCGCGTTTTATTTTTGATAAACCAAAATCTCTCGCAACTTCTAATTTTATCATTTCTGGCTTACCATATAAGCTTATAATTTCATTCACAACTTTACGAAGTTGATTTAAAATACTATGCACTACGGGATTAGCTACACGCCCTATTCGTTCTTCTTTTACTGTTCTTTCTAAATGCCAAGGGTGAATTGGCAAAATGGCATGAGGCAATACTTCTCCATAATAAGGAAGATTTTCAAAGTGTTGTTGCTTTACTGCTATTCCTTTAAATTCACAAGCTTTTACTGTATCGTAATAGGTTGGGGCTACCCATACAGTATCTTTTATTATTCCTTCTTTTAATTTCTCAAGAATTGCTTGGGTTGCTTTTTTACCCAACATGGTTCTATCTTTGGGAAGAGCATTCAGACATGCATACATTTTTTGCTCGCCTTCTATACCTGTAAGATTTAATTTCTCCATACAACGAGCTAAAAATGTTTCTTCATCATACAAAACTGGTTTTGCTGTATTTATTTCCGTATTAATTGGATCTGCTATAAATTCAATCAATGAATCTTGTTCTTCTTCTGATAATTGCCAAAAACTTGGAATATCCTTAAACGCTTTTATCAATGCAAATGGTTTTATCGCTTTTACTTCTTCATCTTGAACAAAATTATTTGTTGTTAGAATTTTCTCATCTGTGTATTTTTGTAATACATCTTTTATGCGTTTTTTGGTTAATCCCTCCCCTTGGATAAGTATTGCTACTAATGCATCTCGCATTTCTTTGGTTAAGGCTTTTGTTTCTTGCTGGGTTTTATAACGAATATTATTACATTGTTGATATATTCTTGCATATTCTGCTAATCTATGCATTTTTGGAAGTCTATTTCCTGAATCTGGTAATAACGAACAAGGTGCATTAGCATACGGTGCTTTTGGAAAATCCATAAAAATTATATGATAAATTGCTTTTATTTGTTCTTCCGTTATAAAAAAATTCTTTGCCTGATTTTGCATTAATGCATGAAAATCCTTTTTTACTAAATAACGTGGTACTGAAAATTTAACCTTTGTTTCCAAAAATTCCTTACGCTGACGCACACATTCATTTTCTTTTAAATGCTTTGCTAAAAATTCCGATAATGTTAGTTTTTCTTGTTTTAATATATTTTCTAATAAAGTATATCTATTAGTTACTGATGATGACGTTTCATCTTCTTCATTTTCATCTATAAAACCAGCTCCACGAAGTTTTGCTATATTCATTATACAAAAACCAAGTTCAAAAGGATTTTGCAATGGCTCTTGCATTGCTTTTGCTCGCAAAGCATAAGGACTTGAACGCAAACCAAGCTCTATATCTGATTTATTTAAAGGTAATAACCCATATTCTTGTAATAATTTTGTTAATTGTGCCTTTCTTAATTTTTTATGTTTTTTATGAGTTCTTTGGTTTCGTGCTATACGTCTAGCCTCTGCACCCTCAGGACATGAACAAATACGAACACCTGCATCTAAAATACTTTCAAAAGAATCAATATCATTTAAATCCGTTGCCTCTGGCTTTATCTTAAAAAGTGCTGTTCCTATTGAACTTATTCCTAAATCTATTCCTAAAACATATCGTAAACCCATAATAATTTCCCCTTGCACTCTTTTTATTTCTTTGTTATATAGTTTATGTCTGATTTATCTTAGCAGGATTAAATTAGATAGGCAATAAAACAAATATAATTTCTTTTGAAATTATATGTAAAATTTAGAAAGCCCTATATGGGCTTTCTTTTTTTCTTTGGGGGAAATGATTTCCCCCACCCCCCCTCAATCAGGCAAATTTATTGAAACAAGTTTCAATAAATTTGCCTATTTTAATGCATAAATAAAAATCTTTTCTCTCAAAAAATAAAAAAATTAGTTATTGTATATTAAATATAAGTTCTTTTACTCTATGCATTACATATATTTTATTTCCATTACTAGCAATTAACGTTAACTAACTTAATTCAACACCCCAATTTAAAACAACAACCTCTCTTTTGCACGCAAAAGAGAGGTTGAATTAAAAAGTTTTGAAAGGGGGTTTTAG
>JAHHTE010000047.1 GCA_020024815.1 Mailhella sp. | reverse complement strand
TTGGATTAAAAAGTTTTGAGGGGAGAGTTTGAGAGGGGAACTTTTTCAAAAGTTTCCCTCTCAAAAAAACTTCTATTAACGTTATCTTATTTTACAAAAAGCATATTTTGATAACTTGGGAAAGGCCACAAATCTTCGGCAACAATAACTTCTAAGGTATCAACAATAGCACGAAGTTCTTCCATTGCTGGGAGAATATTTTTACGACAATGGTTTGCTTCTGCAAGTTGAATATTATAAGAACTTGTTTGTGCTTTGCTTGCAATTTCTCTATCACGTTCATTAACAGGATCAGTGTTAATAGCAACTTCAAGATTTTCAATAGCAGTATTTAATTTATGCATAAGTTCATTAATTTCTTTGAAAACAGGATTTTCAAAATGTGTTAATTTTGCTAACAGTTTGTGATTTTGTGCAAGTTCTGTTTGGTAACGCATAACAGCAGGATAAATATTTGTTCTTGCCATTCTAAGAGCAAGTTTTGCTTCTGTATGTGTTGTTTTAATATATTGCTCAAAATACACTTCTTGGCGAGAACGTAATTCTTCACGACAAAGTACATTGTAGCGTGTGCAAAGATCAATAACTTCTGGAGAAGTATAAACAGGCAAAGCATCAGGAGTATAAGGGTGGATTGGGAGTTTTCTTCTTTCTGCTTCTTTATACCAAACATCAGAATAACCATCACCACTAAAAAGAACAGCACTATGTTCTTCCATAATATAAGCAATAAGACGTTGAACAGCTTCACCAAGTTCACATTTGTTTTGCATTTCTCTTTCAATGAAAGTAGCAACAAAATCAAGGGATTCTGCAACAATGGTATTAAGAGCAACAATAGAACCAGCTGGATTTTGACTTGAACCAACAGCTCTAAATTCAAAGCGATTTCCAACAAAAGCAAAAGGACTTGTTCTGTTTCTATCACCCGGATCTGCTGGAATTGGTGGCAATGTGTCAACGCCAACGTGCATCATACGTTTTTTGCGACTTCCTTTTACTTCACCAATTCTGAATTGTTCAAGAACATCTTGGAGTTGGTCGCCTAAGAAAAGAGACATAATAACAGGAGGTGCTTCATGTCCACCTAAACGAAAATCATTAGATGCAGAGGCAACAGTTGCACGTAAAAATGCACCATATTTATGTACAGCACGAATAACAGCACAAAGGAAAACTAAAAATTGTGCGTTTTCATGTGGGGTTTCACCTGGATCAAAAAGGTTACCAACTTCTTTGTTACCAATAGAATAGTTTACGTGCTTACCAGAACCATTAAGACCATTAAATGGTTTTTCGTGTAAGAGGCAAACAAGATTATGTTTTCTTGCTACTCGGCGTAAAACAGTCATAATAAGTTGGTTATGGTCAGTTGCTAAGTTTGCTTGTTCGTAAAGAGGAGCTATTTCGTATTGGCTTGGAGCAACTTCATTATGGCGAGTTTTTACTGGAACACCAAGACGATAAAGTTCTTGTTCTACTTCAATCATATAAGCAAAAACGCGTTCAGGAATAACTCCATAATATTGGTCTTCAAATTCTTGTCCTTTAGGTGGTTTTGCTCCAAAAAGAGTACGTCCTGCAATAAGAAGATCAGGGCGTTTCATTACATAATCACGGTCTACAAGAAAATATTCTTGTTCAAGTCCACCATTTGAGGAAACAGGTAAATTAGTTTGAACACCAAAAAGTTTTAAAATTCTTTGAGCTTGTTTATTAATAGCTTGGTTTGAGCGAAGAAGTGGAGTTTTTTTATCAAGAGCAAGACCTGTCCAAGAAAGGAAGAATGTTGGAATACAAAGAACAATACCACCAGCATTTTCCATAACATAAGCAGGACTTGTTACGTCCCAAGCAGTATAACCACGTGCTTCAAAAGTGGAACGAAGTCCACCAGAAGGAAGGCTAGAACCATCAGCTTCACCTTGAACAAGGGTAGTACCACTAAATTCAGCAATAGCACCACCATTATCATCAGGAGTTAAAAAAGCATCATGTTTTTCAGCACTATTATCAGTAAGAGGATAAAAAACGTGTGTATAGTGAGTAGCACCTTTGCTAATAGCCCAATCTTTTATTGCAGATGCAACAACATCAGCAATGGCAGGATCTAGTTTTTCACCTTTTTCAATGGTTTGTTTAAGGGATTTGTAAACCGCCTTTGGTAAATGTTGACGCATGGCTTTATCATTAAAAACATTATCGCCATAGTAATCGGTTGGTAATTGACCTTTTTCATTTGCTAAATGGGCGGACATATTATCTCCTTATTTTGGGTTATAAATTAGATTTATTTTGAAATTCTGCGGTATTGACCGCCAACAGCGTAAAATGTATCTTCGACGGAAAAAATTGCACTTGGATCAATTCTAAATACAAGTTCTTCCATTGTTTTAATCATGGTTTTTGAAATAATCGTAAGAACAATTTCTTTAGATTCATGGCTATAACCACCATAAGCTGGTAAAATAGTAGTTCTTCCTCCAGTTTTGGCAATAGCATGGCATAATTCATGTCCTTTATTGGTAATAATAACAATCATTTTTCTTTCGTTAAACATACCTACAACGTAGTTTGTCACCTGACCTACAATAAAAATTTGGATAAAAGAAATAATAATTAAATCAAGAGAAATACTAAAAATAGAAGCAGAAAAAACTACACTGTTAAAAATAAAAGAAAAAGTACCAACTTGTATGCCCCATTTTTCATTGATATAAACACCAATAAAATCAAGCCCACCACTAGAACCCTTTGTTTTGAGCATTATACCACAGCCAACACCGTAAAGTACCCCTGATAATATACAGGCAAAAAGTGGTTCTTCGATAGGAACAGCAATGCCATTAAGTACTGGTCCCCAAAGAGACATAACAACAGTACCATAAATTGAATAAATAACAAAACTACGGCTAACATTGAACCAACTAAAGATCATTAATGGTATGTTAAAAATTAAGTTCCATGTTGTTGCAGCCATAAAATCACCAGTTATGTAGGTACATAAAAGGCTGACCCCCATAATCCCACCAGTTAAAAATCCATGTGGTGCAGCAACGTTTTGTACAGAGAAAGTGATAAATCCAGCTCCAATAGTAAGAAGAAATAAATTCCAAAGAGTATAATCGTACAAACGTTTTTTCATAATAAATCCTTATATATCAACATAGTGTATTGATATTTTACCAGCCTTGTTTTCCTACAAGATCAACAAAGGTTGTTGCTCCATGATTTTCTTCTTTATAAGAGCCGTTTATTTTAAAAACACGTACAAGGCTTTGACGCATTTTTTCATTTCCAACAGGAATGAGCATAATAGCATTGTGATCCATTTGTTCTTTTAATGCTTGTGGAATAGTAGGTCCACCAGCTGCAACAATTATTCTATCAAAAGGAGCAAAGCGTTCAAGTCCTAGTGTTCCATCACTAAGAAATAATTGTAAATCAGTATAACCTAATTGATTTTTTAAAAGTTTTTTTGTGTTGTTATAGAGTTCTGGGATACGTTCAACGGAAAAAACTTTTGCACCCATTTCTCTTAAGACAGCTGTTTGATACCCTGAACCTGTACCAATTTCAAGAACTTTCATACCTTTTTCAAGCATAAGAAGTTGACACATAAGAGCCACTGTATAAGGTTGAGAAATGGTTTGCCCGCACGCTATGGGAAGTGGTCTATCATCATAGGCTGTATTATGTAATGCTTCGTTAACAAATAAATGTCGTGGTACTATGCTCATAGCAGAAAGTACGTGTGTATCTGTTATTCCACGAGCTATAAGTTGCTCTTTTATCATTTTGTTACGAGCATACTTGTATATATCTGTTTGTTTTTCTTTATGAAGAGAACAGGAGCAAGGAATATTTTTTGTATTAGAATTATGAAGAAGTTCTGCTGGAGTTATAAAATGGCGAACAATTTCTTTTACATGAGAATTTTCTTCTTGCTTTTGATATTGGGCTTTTAAGCGTAAGACTCTTTGCGTTGGCAAGCCAAGAGGTTCGTAACATAACCCATTAATTCTATTAGATTTTTGGCAAGTTGTATTGTTTTGTTCTGTTTTTTTATTTTCGTACATTTTATCCCCTTACCTGCTCGAAATATTGTAGTAAATAGGTGGTATTGTGTCAAAGTATTTCTTTTGTATTTTATTGAATAGAAAGTCTTTTTTAGCAAGATATATTTTTATTGAATTTACTTTTATACAATTTTAAAAGAAAAAAATTGAAAAAACATTAAAAGATAACATTATTATAAAAAAAAATTTTTTCAATAAGTTGTATTTATTATATATTTTCTTGAACTAATTGAATAATCTCATTTTGTAATTTTTCAAAAACTTCTTTTTCGTTTGCTTCAAAACGTAAGGTAAAAGTTGGACTTGTATTTGAAATTCTAACCAAAAACCAAGCATTTTCAAGTAAAACTCGTATACCATCAATTTTAATTATTTGAGCTTGTGGAGAATATTTATTTTCAATTAACTGAATAATAATTTGTAATTTCTCTTGTTTTAAATTTTCAGGACAAGGAATTTTAATTTCATCACTTGAAAAAAAACTTTTATTTTGTAACCAGTTAGGATAATGCGTTAATGAATTATTATTATTTTGTAAAATTGCAATAGCTCGTATAGCAGTTAAAATGCCATCATCAGTTTTATACCAATTATCTGCATGGAAAAAATGTCCTGAAAATTCACCACCAAAAATGGCTTGTGTTTGAATCATATTACGTTTTAAAATAGCATGCCCAGTAGGACAAAGTACATATTTTCCATTTTTTTGTATGATTTCCTTTATAAGTTCTTGTGAGCATTTTACATCTAATAAGAATAAAGGATTATTCATTGTCTTACAATAGTGATGAATAAAAATACTCATTAATTCATCACTTTTTAATATTCTTCCATTGTTATCTACAAGAACAACTCTATCTCCATCTCCGTCAAGAGCAATGCCATAATCGGCTTGTTCTTGCATGATTTTTTGGCAAAGAGTTTTTAGATTTTTAGGATTTGTAGGATCTGGTTCATGATTAGAAAAATTTTCTTGTTCATCACAAAAAAGAGGAATAACCTTTGCCCCTGCTTTTCGAAAAATGTCAACGCAAAGATTTCCAGCTGATCCATTTGCTCCATCAATAACAACTTTGCAGTTAAGATGTGGGATATTTTCCAATACTTTTTGTGTATAACTTGTTTGAATATCGTGATATCCAATAAAACCTTTTTGGATATTTTGTTTGTTTTTTGTAAGTGAGAGTTTTGTTATTTTTTCATAAAGAGAAAGAATTTCTTGTTTATTAATAGTACATTCATTGAGCCAAATTTTAAAACCATTATATTGGCTAGGATTATGGCTTGCTGTAACAATGACACCTGCTTTTATCTGTAAATAATGCACAGCAAAATATAAGCAAGGGCTTGGTATCATACCAAGACTAATAACATGTAACCCATTTTCTGCAAAAGTTTTTGCTAAGATATTATGATAGTGAGCGGAATTTTTTCTTGTATCATAACCTAAAAGAATGCGATTTTGTCCTGCTTCTAAAAAGAGCTGACTAAGAGCATGAGCTAAAGAATAAACAAAATCATCTGTTATTTCAAGGTCAATAAGTCCACGTATATCGTATTCACGAAATATATGTTTAATATGTTTTAATTCCATAATTATTGGCTTTACTGATTTTTTATTAAAAGGTACAAATAACACGTGTCTTATTTTACTATATAATTTAATATTAATAAAGACAAGTTTTTCATTGGAGTCTTTATGAATTTTGAAAATGCTCTTTTTTGTTTTGCTCTTGCATTACAAATTTTTGCATGGGTTTTATCTGGTGCAAGTGTTGGTTTTCGTCCTCGTAAAAATATAGCAGTAACAGTAGAAAAAAATGCAATAAAACAAGAAAAAAAGTGGTATAAAAAATTATTTTTTAGACGTTTATATCTTGTATTAGGTGCAAGTATAATTTGTATTTTTGCATATTTTGAACATGATTTTGTGTTATTAGGTGGACAAATTCTTTTAGCAATAATTTTATGGTTTAGAATTGGATTAACTATTTCAGCAAAATAATTTGGGAAATTTTTATGTTTACATCAATTTATGTTCTTCTTGCTGGAATACCTTTTGGAATTTTATGCCGTAATTTTCAAAAAGTTATTTTATGGACAGATAAATTATTAACATTATCTGTATGGATTTTATTGTTTTTATTAGGGCTTGGTTTGGGAAGTGATTCTTCATTAATGCAAGAAATTAATTTATTAGGAATACAAGCTCTTTGTATCACTTTTTTTTCTGTACTAGGCTCACTTATTTTTGCTTATTTTGTTGCAAAATTGTGGTATAAAGAAGCATTAATAACAACAAAGCATATTATTACACATAAAAATGATGAAGCAATAAATCAAAGTAAATGGGCTGCTATTAAAAGTTCGATAATTGTTTTACTTTTCTTTTTGGGTGGTATTATTTTAGGATATTTTTCTTTATTCCCCAAAGAGAGTATGAGTGAATCTTATGCTGTTTGGGCTTTGTATTTTTTACTTTTTTTAGCTGGAATGAGTGTTGGTTTTGATTTACACGCATTTAAGATTATGCAAGAATTAAAAGGTATTATTCTTATCATGCCAATAGCGACAGTTATTGGAACAATTATAGGAAGTGTTTTTGCAAGTTTTTTAGTTCAAGATATGCGTATGCTTGATGCTGTTGCTGTTGGTATGGGATTAGGTTATTATAGTTTATCATCAACAATTATTTCGCAAGAAGTAAGCCCAGCTTTAGGATCTGTGGCTCTTTTATCAAATATTATGCGAGAAGTAGCTTGTCTTGTTTTTGCTCCTATTATGGTACGATATTTTGGTTTGCTTGGGCCTGTTTTTGCTGGTGGAGCAACATCAAATGATAGTTCATTACCCATTATTGCAAAATGTTGTGGTGAACGATATGCAATTATAGCTATTTTTACAGGAGTTGTTTTAACTCTTGCTGTCCCTTTTTTAGTCCCTTTAGTTTTGTATTTTAGATAAGGTGAGGATAATGCAAAAAGAAACATTTAAAGAAAATAGATACCAATTAAATCGCCGTGATTTGTTAATTTATGAAGATATTCTTTGTGCTGATTTGAAATCTTTTTTGCAATTTGAAGCTCATGCATTATATTTTCCTGTTGAAGATGAGTTAAAACAATGTAAATATATTGAAGAAGAACATAAATTATTTTTACCTTTACGTAGAGAAAATGCTTTGCTTGGTATTATAATGTTGCGTGATATTTGTATTGATAATGCAACTATGCAGATATTGCCAGCATTAGTAAAACTTTGTTTAGAAAAAATTCATTTATTAAAAAAAGAACAGCTTGATGAACGTTGTGGTTTAATGCGTCGTCATTATTTTATGGAGCGTTTATCAAAAGAAGTTCAAGATATTAGTTCATATTTTCAACAAACGCTTGTTCATGATAATCAGCATAATGAAAAAAATGAATTACCATTAGCAGGATTAGATACTGGTGTTACTAGTGGAGAAGATTTTTCCTCAAATAGTAAGCAATCAAGTGTAGGGGTTATGGTATTACCTGTTCTTGGTATGCAAGCAGTACGTAATAATAAAAGTTATGCTGATGCTGAAAAATATTATTCTATATTAGCAGAAAAAATTAAAGCAAGTATTCCTAATGATGCTCTATGTTGTCTTTTGGAAGATGATAATTTTGTTGTATTATTTCCCGGTGCAACAAGAAAAATGATGGATAATTTAGCCCATGATTGCCTTGTGATTGAGGAAGAAGTTGCTTTTGATACATATAAAAAACCTTTTTTAAAAGAAAAATCAGTAAAATTAAAATTATGTGCTGGATATGCATTATTTCCACAAGATTGGGACGGAGCTACTGATACAAGAGATGTTACGGAAGTTCCACATTTATTAGTACATAAAGCAAAAATTACAGCTAGTAGATTAAAGTATGTAACAGAGCAACAAAGCATAAATGCAACCATGTCTAGCCTTGCTTATAAACAAATACTTTTACAAGGTGGAGCAGTGCAAAAAATTCTACCTTTTTCACAATTAGAAGTCGATTTAGGGCGAGAAAGTGGTGCTTTTGAAGGTATGTGTTTTAGTGTTGGAAGCGAGGGAGATAAACGCAAAGGTGAAATTATTTTGCGTAAAGTTTATCCTCAATATGCAGAAGCAGAGATTGTGCTTTTAAGTGATTCTGATAAAACAATAGAAGTTGGGGATAGATTATTTTATGTACAAGAAAGCTCTTTTGCTACCATTGAATTGGAAAATGAACAGCATACAAAATTTTATGCATATAGAGATTTTATAAATACTGTTAATGCTGAAATTAGTAAAAATCAAAATCCGTTATTTAGTTTAAGTTTAGTGCGTTTACAATGGAATGGTAAAGGTGAGCTTTCATCTGAACATAATGCATTAGCTAGTATTGCATTGGCATTATATGAATTTTTAGAAAAAAATCTTCAAGATAAAAGTAATCATTCTCTTTTATTAGGAAGTTTGAGTTTTAATAGTATTTTGGTTTTCCATAATGCTATTGAGGCACAAGAACTTACAGAATTATATAAACAAGCTCTTACACATATTGAACAAAAATTTAATATGCAAGGAGCTGTTGGTTTATGTTCCTATCCATTTTTACATTATACGCCAGCAGAAATGTGGGAAGGTGTAAAAAAAGCTTTAGATTATGCTTTATTATTGCCAAGTCCTCATGTAGGTGTTTTAGATAGTTTAGCCATTAATATTAGTGCAGACAAAAAGTTTAGTAAAGGTGATACGTTCGGAGCAGTAGAAGAATATCGCACAGCTCTTTTAGCTGATCCTGATAATATTTTAGCATGGAATTCTTTAGGGGTTTGTCTTGCTGATTTAGGACGTTATGCAGAAGCAAAAAATGCTTTTGAAGTTGCTTATAGTAAGGACAAAACTGTTTTTACAAGCTCTTATAATCTAGGTACTACGTGTCTTTCTTTAAAAGATAATCAAAGTGCAAAAGAGTTTTTTCTTGCTAGTTTAGCCTTAAATCCTGAACATTTATATGCTCGTATTCGTTTAGGTGAAATTGCTGAAAAAGAAGATGATAGAGAAGTTGCAAAAGAACAATATGAATTAGCATTACAAACAAATCCAAATAGTTCTGTTCCTTATAGATGTTTGGCTAAACTTTATTTGCAAGAAGAAAATAGAGAAAAAGCTCGTGAATATTTGCAAATTGCTTTACAAAAAAATAGTGAAGACGCTGTAAGTTTGCAACTTTTAGCAGGTTTATATCTTGATAGTAAAGAAGATGCAGGACTTGCTGAAGTTTTAGCAAGACAAAGTATTGCTATTTTACCATGGAGAAGATCTGCATGGGCAGAATTAGCAAGAGCACTAGATGCACAGGGTAGAAATAACGAAGCTATGGAAATTCGCCGAAATAGTATGAGGTTATAATGACAAAAGATGAACGCATTAAACTTGCCATGAAAATTATGGAAGAAGAAGTTTTTGGTATTACAGAAACTGTGCAAAATCTTGGTAATGAAGTTTTACAAGAAGTGTTACGTCTTGAAAATGTAGGAGAAATAGAAGAAGCAAAAGCTTTTGAAGCTTTTATTCCTATTGATGAAGATTATTTATCTGCTCTTGCTCCTATTTTAGGGCAAAATGAATTTGAAAATACTATTGTGATGTATAAACAAGAAAAAATGCGTCTTCGTAAGCTTTATTTGTCTAAAATATAAATTAGTTTTTGTGGCTTTACTTGACCAAAGGGTATATGCCATAGTATAGAGAGTTAACATTTATTTGGGAGGAAATTATGTTTGGTATTGGAATGCAGGAATTATTAATAATTTTAGTTCTTGTTCTTATTGTTTTTGGTGCTAAACGTCTTCCTGAAATTGGAAGTGGGCTAGGAAAAGCTATTCGTAATTTTAAACATGGTGCAACTGAACCTGATGAAATTGATATAACACCTAAAAAGGAAACTTCTTCTGATACTAAAAACGATCATAAAGAAGGTTAAGTTATGATAGTTGAACAAATTTCTATTTTTTTAGAAAATAAAGCTGGTCGTTTAATGGAAGTAACAAAATCATTAAACGAGGCTAATATTAATATTCGTGCTCTTTCTTTAGCTGATACTTCTGATTTTGGAATATTACGTTTAATTGTTGATAATATTGATAAAGCAAAAGAAATTTTAAAAGAACATGGTTTTACTGTTGGTAGAACTAATGTAATTGCTGTTGAGGTTGGAGATACACCGGGAGGCTTACATAAAATCTTAGAAGTTATTGATTCTGCTGGGATTAACGTTGAATATATGTATGCTTTTGTGCAAAAAAACAGTGCAAATGCAACACTTATTTTCCGATTTGATAGGATAGAGTGTGCATTAGAAGTTTTACAGAAAAATAATATTACTGTACTTCCAGCTTCTAAGGTTTGTGGTTCAAATTAAGATAAGGCAATGATTTTTCATTGCCTTTTTTTGCGTTCTTATTATCTCTAACTAAGACTTTTTGGTTCGTAAAATGTGTGATATAAGAGAGAATGATTCAAAAATTGTTGCATTAATTGATCTTGGAAGTAATTCCGTACGTATGAGTATTGTGCAGATTTTTCCAAATGGAGCAACAAGTGTATTAAATCATGTAAAACACATGGTACAATTAGGGCAAGGAGCTTTTTTAAATAATGTTTTACAACATGATGCAATGGATAGAACTATTGTTGTATTGCGTTCCTTTGCTCAAATTTGTGAAACTGCAATGGTAGATGAAGTTATTGCTGTGGCTACATCTGCAGTGCGTGATGCTGAAAATGGCAAAGCTTTTTTAGCTGAAATAAAAGAACAAACAAATTTTTCTTTTTCGAGTATTTCTGGCATTGAAGAAGCACGTCTTATTTATAAGGGGATTTCAAATTCTTTAGAAGCATCAACTATGTTAAGATTTTATCTTGATATAGGTGGGGGAAGTTCTGAATTCATTATTGGTGATTCCTATAAGCATAGAGAACTTGATTCTGTAAAAGTTGGCTGTGTTAGAATGGCTAATATTTTTATGCAAGATAAGCATGGTGTTATTTCTGAAAAAGAATACAAACAAATGCAAAACTATGTCTCAACATTAGCAAATCATGTCATAGGGAGAATGTCTTCTTATGTGGCTAAAGAAATGATAGTAAGTTCTGGGACAGTTAAAAATTTAGCAGAAATTGCTGCTTGCCTTGATATTAATGATAAAAGGCTTATTAAAGATAATTTTTTATCATATAAAGTATTATGCCAAGTTGTGCGTTTGCTTTGTTCTAGAACAGAAGAAGAACGGAAAAAGATTTTAGGTATTAATCCTAAAAGAGCAAATGTAATTATTCCTGGTGCTGCAATATTGCAAACCGTTATGGAAGAATTAGGCTTTGATGGTTGCTATGTTAGTTCTTTAGGAGTTCGAGAAGGTTTATTGCGTGATTATATTGAAAAACATTTTCCTCACGTAAAAACTCAAGATACAGCAGATCAAGATAGTAGTGTTTTTAAATTTGCTAAAAGTTGTCGTTATGAAGAACAACACGCAAAACATGTAGCTTTTTTAAGTCTTGCTTTATTTGATAGTGCAAAGCAAATAGGATTACATGCATTAAAAGAAGAAGATAGAAAATTATTGTATTATTCAGCAATCTTACATGATGTTGGTACTTTTGTGGCTTTTTCTGGACATGATATACATGGAAATTATCTAGTAAAAAATCACTCTTTACTTGGTTTTACAGAAAAAAATCAAGAAGAACTTGCGTATCTTGTTGGTTCACATAGAATGAAAGTATCTAAACAATTACCAAGTATTGAAAATTTATCTGTTGAAAGAAAAGAAGAACTTAATACATTAACATTATTTTTGAAACTTGCAGAGGCTTTGGATAGAACCCATAATCAAACAATTGATGAAGCTATTTTTAAACGTGAAGAAGATAATGATATTTATCTTGATATGTTTATCACAGCTCCAAGTCCAGTTGAGCAAGAAAAAATTGAAGAAGGTAGAAAATTACTTGAAAAATTTATTCCAAAATTCAAAGATTTTCGTTGGAATTGTAAAAAGTAATTTTTGGGTTTAGCAATTTTTGTTTTTTTATTTGAGAGGGGAACTTTTGAAAAAGTTCCCCTCTCAAGC
>JAHHTE010000046.1 GCA_020024815.1 Mailhella sp. | reverse complement strand
AAAACCTCCAAAATCAGCCAATCACAAACAAAATCATTAAAAGAAAAAAAGAAAAATTACAGCAAGCAACTGATGAAATTAATTTTATTTATAATAATATACCAAGTGTTATTTTTCGCTGTTCTTTTAGTAAAGAGGGGATAGTTTCTTTTGCAAATAAAGCTTTTTATGATTTTATAGGGTATAATGAGGAAGAGTTTTTAACTTTATATAATAATAGTTTTAATAAAATCATGTTGTTAGAAGATAGTGCTTATGTTTGGAATACAATTTCAAAGAATTTAACGCAAGATGATAAAAAAACTATTTTAATTGAATTTCGTATGGTAACTAAGGGAAATATTATTAAGTACTTAGTTGTTCGTATACGATTAATGTATAATGAAGAAGGCGTTCCAAGTCTTTATTGTGTTGGATATGATAAAACAGAAATTTATCATTATGAGGAAGATTTACAAAAAGCTAAACAAAAACTTGAAATAGCAGTTTCTCACTTAAATATTTCTTATTGGGAATATGATCCTATTGCAGGTAAAGCACATATTACTCGTTTTGAAAATGGTAAACCAAGACATGAGATTATTGAAAACTTTGTTGATTTTGTTATAAAAAAGAATATTGTTGATCCAGAATATGTTGAAGTATTTAAAGAGTTGCATGAGAGTTTAAAAACAGGTGTTTCTTATGCTGAAGCTAATATTTTATTATCACAAGGAGTGCAAGAAGAACGCGTTTGGAAAAAATTTCGATATTCAACAATATTTGATAACAATAATAAACCCATGCTTTGTATTGGTACAAGTGAAGATATTAATGCCTATATGGAAATTAAAAATAAACTTGCCATAGCAACTAAGCAAACAGGGATAATTATTTGGACATATAATATTAAAACAAAAGAACTTTCTATTGAAAATGATAATCCAACAAATTTATTTATAAAAAATAATGAAGAAAATACTCCTGAAAAGCGTATTGCTGGTGGAAAAATTTTTTATGAAGATATAGAAAAATATCGAAATTTTTACAAAAGTATTGAAGATGGTGTTCCCAGTGGTTCATGTGAGGTACGTGTTTTTGATTTTAGAACAGGAGGCTATATTTGGGTAAAATTAAATTATAGCTTAATGTTAGATTATAAAAATGAACCAAATTTTGCTTTGGGAACTATTGTAGATGTTAGTGAAATAAAAAAAGCAGAGGAACAATATAAAGAGCAAGTACAACTTTGGGAAGTTGCACAACAAAATACTTTTGGTAGTTTAGTTTTTAATGTTGATACAAAGAAGATTATAAAAAGTAGAATTGGTAATCTTATTGATGTTGCAGTTGATGATATTGATGCAGAATTACTTCGTTTTGGACAGGTTATTTTAAAGCAAGATCAAAAAGAAGAATATGCAAAAATGGTAGATTTACAGAATATAGCTGCAAATTTTGAAAATGGTATTTCAAGTTTATCATGTACATTTCAAGGTCGTTTTTTTAATCAACCTATGTGGCTTGAATGTGAAATGACAGTAATGCGTCATTATGAAAGTGGAAATTTATTAGCATTTCTTTCTTATAAAGATATAACTCATTCAGTAGTAAAATCAAGTTTTGCAGAACTTTGTGTTTTATATCAAATTGATTTTATTTTACAAATAGATTTAAAAACAGATACATATATTTTATGGAATGAACATATAAAATTACAAAAAGAAGTTTTAGATCAATTAGATGGTTTATATTCTTATGATGCTCCAAGAATTTTATCGTATTATGCAGTTGAAGAAGATAAAGATAGAATTATTTATGAAATGAGTTTATCAAAACTTGTTTCACGGGCAGTAGAAAGTGCTAATGGTTTTGAAATAGGATTTCGTTGTATTCGTTTTTCAGGCGATCAAGAAGAAATACGTTATAAACGTTTTCACGTTTTTATGTATGATGAAGAATCAGAAACTATTTGCGTAGGTTGTATGGATATAACAGAGTTATATTTAGAAGAGCAAAGAAGAAATGATGAGTTATATCAAGCCTTAGAAGCAACAAGACAAGCGAATAAAACAAAAAGTAGATTTTTGGCATCTATGAGCCATGATTTAAGAACTCCTATGAATGGAATTATTGGTATGACAAATATAGCTCTTGCCAATTTAAATGATATAAAACAAGTTCAAGAAAGTTTAGAAATCATTAAATCTAGTTCTGACCATTTATTAAATTTATTAAATGATATTCTAGAAATGGCAAAAATAGAAAGTGGAAAAATGTCTCATGTAAAAGCTCTTTTTTCAATAGTAGATGTAACGCAAAAAACATGTGATATTTTTAAAGGAATGATAAAACAAAAGAATATTCATTTTAAATTTTATGTAGAAAAAATTATACATAATTTTGTTGAAGGAGATGAAACACGTTATCAAAGAATAATTGCAAATATTATTGGTAATGCGATTAAATTTACTCCTCAAAATGGAAGTGTAAGTGTTACATTAAAAGAAATAACCATACTTAGAAATAATATAACACAATTTGTTATAATTGTAGAAGATACAGGTATAGGAATTCCAAAAGAGCAATTACCTTATATTTTTGATCCATTTCATCGTGTAGAAAGTTCTATGATTAGTAAAATTGAAGGAACAGGATTAGGACTTGCTATTGTAAAAGCGTTGGTTGATGGATTAGGTGGTATAATAAAAGTAGATTCAGAGCTTGGAAAAGGAAGTACATTTACATTAGAACTTCCTTTTGCTGTGGAAAATAAAAAATTTACGTTAGAAGATATGCCTTCTATTGAAAATGATGAAAATATTTATTTTGAAAATATTTCTGCATTACTTGTAGAAGATCACCCAATTAATATTGTTGTTATTAAAAAAATATTAGAAAGCTTAGGCATGAAAATTACTGTTAAACAAAATGGTAAAGAAGGTGTTGATACTTTTCTGTGTTCAGAAAATAATACTTTTGATATTATTTTTATGGATTTGCAAATGCCAGTAATGAATGGGTATGAGGCTACAATTTCTATAAGGCAATCAAAGCATTTAAGAGCAAAAACTATTCCTATTGTAGCTATGACAGCCAATACTTTTGAAGAAGATATAAAAAAATGTTTTGAAGTTGGAATGAATGGGCATATTGCAAAGCCAATTGTTCGAGAAAATCTTGTAAAAACATTAATAACATTAGGTATTCGTTATTGCTATAAAGAAAAAAGGAAATAAAGTGCCAGAATTACCAGAAGTAGAAACAGTTGCAAGAACTCTTGCTCCTGATATTATTGGAAAAAAAATTGTTAATATAATATGTTTAAATAATGGTTCATGGCAAGATAGTTTAGATTATAAAATTATTGAGCAATATAAACCAAAAATTACAAAAGTTGGTAGACGTGGAAAATTATTATTAATGTATTTTGAGTCAATTAACATTGCTGATCAAGAAATTTATGGAATAGCATTTCATTTAAAAATGTCAGGTAGACTTTTTTATTATGCACAGAAAAAGCAAAGTGAAAATCATACAAGACTTATTTTTACATTAGATGATAATTCATGCATTTTCTTTGATGATACAAGAAAATTTGGGTATTCACGGTTTTTTACAAATAAAAGTTATGAAAATTGGGAATTTTGGAAAAAATTAGCAAAAGACCCTTTAGAAATGGAATGTGAAGAATTTGCATTATTATTTGTAGGAAAAAAAGCAAGTATAAAATCTCTTTTATTACAACAAGATATTATTTCGGGTATAGGTAATATTTATGCTGATGAGGCATTATTTAAAGCAAAAATTTTACCTTACCGTGTTGCAAGTACTATAACAAAAGATGAATTAATAAATTTACACGCTTGTCTTGTTTCTGTCTTGGAAGAATCCATAGCATTTTGTGGTAGTAGCATTAAAGATTATAGAACTGCAAAAGGTGATGTAGGAAGTTTTCAAAATAAATTTAATGTGTATGGACGAAATGGGGAACATTGTTATATTTGTCATAACACATTAAATAAATTAACTGTTGCAGGTAGAACGACAATTTTTTGTCCTTATTGTCAAAAATAAAAAAGCTAAAGTTTTTTAATATGTTGACCGATATACATAAATGAGGATATAGAAAAAGGATTGTTAATGTTTGGTACAATTCTTGCAAATAGATTACATATAATTGTTTATAGGTAATAATTTCCTTGTGAGGTTTTTATGTCAAATACAATATCTGGTGGTATTAGTTTCGGTGGTATTGGTTCTGGTATGGATATGAATGCCATAGTAGACCAACTTAAAAAAGTTCAAGAAATTCCTGTTAATAGACTCAATCTTACAAAAGCCGAAAATGAATATCGTATACAGGCTCTTGAAGCTGTATTGCAACAAATGCGTGATTCTAATAGTATTTTGAAAAAGTTTAATACTCCTTCAAAATTACTTAATTTAAATATAGAAAGTTCAACTTCTAGTGTTGCATCTGCTACTGTGTTGGGTAATGCAGAACTAACAGAAGGTTCTTATAAGATTGATGTAAAGCAAATTGCAAAAGCTTCTATATATACTTCAAATAATACTTTTGATAAGAAAGATTCTATTATTAATAATAGTGGAACTACAAAAAAATTTGGGTATACATATAAAGGTGTTACAAGAGAATTAGAAGTTCCAAATGGAACAACCTTAGAACAATTTGTTAAACGTATTAATAATGACGCACAAAATCCAGGAGTAAAAGCTTCCCTTGTAAAAAGTGGAAGTGGCTATATGCTCCAAATTCAAGGTAAAGATACTGGTAAAGATGCAGAATTAATTATTTCTTCTGATTTAGATAGTTTTAAATCTTCTGAAAAACTTTTTACTGGTAGTGATATTGTTATTAATAATAGTGTTAATCCTAGTACTATGAAATATTCTTATAAAGGTAAAGAATATTCTTTTGAAGTAAAAGCTAATATGACAGCAAAGGATTTTGTTGACGAATTTAATAAAGATACAAATCAAGCTGTTAAAGCAAAACTTACTCGTGTAGGTTCTGACTATAAAATAGAATTTACTGAAAAAGGAAATAATACTCCTGTAAATTTAAAAATTAGTTCAGATATTCCTGTTTTAGGTGGTAAGAACTTTACTAATGCTAATGATATTGCAAATACAACAGGTCAAGCTCAAGAACTTTCTTATAATTATAAGGGTAAAAAATATTCTGTTACTGTTAATCCTAATGAAACTGTTCAACAGGTAATTGATAAAATTAATGCTAAAAGTACAGGTCAAAAACCTGATCATCCAGGATTAACAGCTAGATTTGATACAAGTACAAACCAAATTGTTTTTGATCACCAAGAAGTTTTTATTGAAAGTAGTAATGGAAAGAATATAGAAGTAAAGCTTAATGATGGTAAAAAAGATTATAAGTTTACTGTTGCAGATGGGTTGAATGTAGAAAGTTACGTAGAACAATTTAATAAATATGCAAAAGATAATAAGTTAGATATTAAGGCAGAACTTGATAACACAACAAAAAAAATTAAGTATACTAATAAAGATGGAACGTCTACTTCTAGTGTAAAAATTACTGCTACAAACGATAAAAATAATATTATTGACGGTACAGGAACATATACAGAAAAAACTGTAACGGACATTTCTGGTTTTACTTCAGATATGGACGGTTTTGGTAAAAAACAAGTTCTTTCTGGTAAAGATACTCTTGTAAATAATAGTGGAAATGCAGAAACATTTACTGTTGAATTTGAGGGTGGTAAACAAGTTAGTTTTAATGTTCCACAAGGAACAACTTTAGAAAAATTTGTAGAATTATTTAATCAAAATACAAATAGTACAGGTATTGAAGCAAAGCTTGTGCAAGGTGCATCAGGCTATAAAGTTGAGTATATAGATAAAAATAACCAAGATGCTGTTGTTTCTCCTAGTAAAGTAACCGCTAATAATATGCCAGGATTAGATACAGCTTCTAATGGTAACTGGCATGTTCAACATGCTCAAGATGCTATTTTTACTATTAATGGTATGAATAAAGAAATTACTTCTGAAAGTAATAAACTTACAGAAGTAATAGAAGGCATGGAAATTACCTTAAAAAGTGAAGGTGAAACAGTTCTTACTGTTGCGTCAGATACAAGTAAATTAAAAGAAAATATTCGAGAAGCTGTTGATGCTATTAACTTAGTGAAAAAAACAATTCTTGAACTTTCTAAAGTTGATGAAGAAAAGGAAACAACAAATCCTGATGATAATAAAATGTCTTCCCAACTTACTTGGCAAAAAGGTAGTGCTTTAACTGGTAACTACGGTGTACAGCTCTTTTTAACAGAATTTAATACTATCAATACTAGTATGGGTGGTGGTTTTAGAAAGAAAGATGCTGTTGACGATATTTTTGGGGATACATTTACAGTATTAAGTGAAATTGGTATAAAAACTAATGCTAATGCTGGTGATCCAAACTTTGGTTTATTAGAAATTGATGAAGAAAAATTAGATAAAGCTCTTGAAGAAGATATGGACGCAGTAGTTGAATTATTTTCTGCTCCATTAGGTGGTACAACTCCATCAGCTGAATTTACTGTTGCTTCTGCTGGTATGCACGCAAGACCTGGTAATTATGAAGTAAAATACGATGTTAATGCTAATGGTGAAGCTGAAAATGTTTACATTAACGGAGTAAAAGCTCAAACTGACCCAGAGTTTCCTGGTCGTTGGACTGTTGCAGATCCTAAAAATGATGCAGCTGGTGTTGCTATCCAATTCCCAAATGGTGGTATGGCAACAGGTACAGGTTTTACAAGTGAAGTACGTATTAGACAAGGTAAAATCAATGAACTTTCTTCTTTCCTTGATCGAGAATTAGTACAAACAACTGTTACTGGTGTTGAACAAGGTAAAATTCCAACCATTATTGCTGGATTAAGAGCAAATATTAAAAATATTGAAACAAAAATTGATCAAGAAACAGATCGTATTGCTCTTTGGGAACAACGTGAACGTTTAAAATTCTCTCGTCTTGAAGAAGTTTTAACAAAATATAACTCACAAATGAACTCCATTGCTTCTATGGCAAGCGGTATGATGCCTAGATAGTGTATGAGGTAAAACATGATTAATGCAACTCAATCTTATAGAAATGCGCAAATAAATACAGTAGGGAGAGCAGATGTAACATTAATGCTCTTTGATGGATTATTACGCTTTTTAGATTTGGCTGCTGAAAATATGGCAAAAAATAAAATTCAGGAAAAAGGTAATTATATTTCTCGTTCCTTAGATATTATTAATGAGTTAGATTGCACATTAAATATGGAACAAGGTGGAGAAGTATCAAAAGGATTACATAATCTTTATCTTTTGATGAATAAAAATTTGTTAATGGCAAATTTGAAAAATGATCTTGAATTATTGCAAAGTGTAAAAAGCAATATGCAAATAATTCGGGATACTTTTTCAGAAGCCATGCAAACACCTGAAGCAAAACAAGTTCTTGCACAAATGGGACCTCTTACACAAGGGGGAGCTACTTCTGTTGTTTCAAATAATATGGGCGGTAGTATTCAAGAAAGAGTAAATCAAGTAAAAGTTGCTCAAGATCGTGCTAATGCTATTCAACAAATTAAGAAAAAACTAGAATTAGCAAAAACAGAAGAAGAAAAAGCTTTAGCTAAACAGGAATTGCAAGATTTATTAGGTTCTGGAATTGTAAAAACTGCTACAAAGCCTGTTTCAATGGCTATGGCACAAAAAGCAAATAGAGCTTTCGCTATGCAGCAAAGTGCTATGACTCGTTTGGGACAAAATCCAAGTCAACTTTCTAAGGTAATAAATGAAGGAAAAAGCTTAGAACAAAGTCAAAGTGAAGTGGCTGCTAGTAGTAAATTAGAAGAAAAACAAACTGTTGTTTCTCAAAAAGTGCAAGCTGATCCAGTAAAAGAAAATACATTAGATTTTGCTCAAACGCTTACACAAACCCATCAGGAAGAAAAAGAGCAACAACGTACATTGCAAAGTAATCCAAATATACATTTGCAAATGCAACAACCAGCAAATGCTCCAATGTCAGGTGGATTACGAAGTAAAAAAATATCTTTATATAAAAATATCTAAAAAAAACTTCCCTTATGGGAAGTTTTTTTATTATTTCAATAGATTGAAAAAGATAAAAGATATTTAAATTTTTCTTGTTTGCTTTTGCTTGAGGCTAGAAAAAGAATATGCTATATATATTTCTCTTTTAATTATGTTTGGTTTATTAGGAGTATAAATATATGGCAGATTTTGAAGTAGTTATTGGTCTTGAAGTCCATGTGCATTTAGCAACCGAAAGTAAGCTTTTTTGCTCTTGTCCAAATTCTTTTGGTGATGCACCAAATAGTAATGTATGTGAAGTATGTTCTGGTATGCCAGGAGTTTTACCTGTTTTAAATAAAAAAGCTGTTGAGTTTGCAACAAGAACAGCATTAGCAATTAATGCAAAAATAAATCAAAAATCTATTTTTGCACGTAAAAACTATTTTTATCCTGATATGCCAAAGGATTATCAAATTTCACAATATGATTTACCTTTGTGCGAACATGGATATTTAGATATTACTGTAAATAATGAAAAAAAACGCATTGGTATTACTCGTATTCATTTAGAAGATGATGCAGGTAAAAATATACATTCTCAAACAGAAAATCAAAGTTTTGTGGATTTAAATAGAGCTGGTACTCCACTTATTGAAATTGTTAGTGAACCTGATATGCGAAGTGCAGAAGAAGCTGTTGCATATTTAAAAGCTTTACATGCAATAGTTGTAAATCTTGGGGTTACCAATGGTAATATGGAAGAAGGTAGTTTTCGTTGTGATGCCAACGTTTCTATTCGTCCAAGAGGTCAAAAAGAATTTGGTACAAGAACAGAACTTAAAAACTTAAACTCTTTTAGACATGTGCAAAAAGCTATTGAATATGAAATAGGTCGTCAAGAAGATGTAATTTTAGACGGTGGAAAAGTACGTCAAGAAACTCGTTTATATGATAGTGTAAAAAATATTACTCTTGCTATGCGTAGCAAAGAAGATGCAGAAGATTATCGCTATTTCCCTGATCCTGATTTACTTCCTGTTTGCATAAGTGATGAAGAATTGGCTTTATGGAAATCTCAAATGCCAGAACTTCCAGCTGAAAGAAAGGCTCGTTTCCAAAATGAATGGCAAATAGCTGAATCTGGGGCAGAACTTATTGCTTTTGATCCATACTTAACACAATTACTTGAAAAATCAGTAAAAATTTATAATGAACCAAAGAAAATTGCTAATCTTATTTTAGGTCCACTTCTTCGTGAAATAAACCAAAGAATAGCAGATGGACAAGATGGTAAATTAGCTATTCAACCTGAAGCATTAGCAGAATTAGCAAAAATTATTGATAGCGGTTTAATTAGTTTTAAAATCGCAACTGATATTTTCCCAGACCTTGTAAATGGTGGGGTAATGCCTGAAGCTTTGGTTAAAGAAAAGGGACTTGTGCAAGTTTCTGATACTGGAGCTATTGAAGCTGCTGTGCTAAAAGTAATTGATGCAAATCCAACAGAAGTAGAAGCTTTTAAAGGTGGTAAAACAAAACTTATGGGCTTCTTTGTTGGACAAATTATGAGAGAAATGAAAGGTAAAGCAAATCCAGCTGTTGTAAATGAACTTTTAATGAAACATCTCTCAAATTAAAAAAGGTTTTTTGCCGTGTCTTTAGATTTGAATAATAGTAATAATTCAGGTTTAGAAATTGAAAAAAAAGAATCTTCCAAAAATGAAGATAAATTACAAGATAATAAAAAACAGAATAAAAATCAAAAACCAAGTAAATTAAAAAGGTTTTTTAAAATATTTACTCTTTTATTTACTGTTGGTGTTTTTGGTGGAACTGTTTTAGCTTTTGGTCTTTATTATTGGGCAAGTAATGATTTACCAAGTTTTAGTAAGATTACTGATTATAGACCTGCACAAGTTACAACAGTACTTGCTCGTGATGGAAGTTTAATAGGGCAGTTTTATAGAGAAAAACGCTATGTTATTGGTATGAATGAAATGACAAAATACTTGCCATTAGCGTTTTTAGCTGTGGAAGATTCTGTTTTTTACGAACATCCAGGCGTTAATCTAAAAGCTATTTTTAGAGCTTTTTTAGCTAATTTACATTCAGGTGGTATTTCTCAAGGGGGAAGTACCATAACTCAACAAGTAGTAAAGCGTTTAATGCTTACTCCTGAAAAAAGTTATGAACGTAAATTAAAAGAAGCTATTCTTGCATATAGACTTGAAAAACAATTATCAAAAGATGATATTTTAACTATTTATTTAAATCAAATTTTCTTAGGTAGTAATGCTTATGGGGTTGAAGCTGCTGCTCGTACATATTTTGGAAAGCATGCAAGTGAACTCAGTATTGCTGAATGTGCTATGATTGCAGGTTTGCCACAATCTCCATCTGCAAATAATCCTTATAGACACCCTGAAAATGCTAAAAAGCGTCAAGAACATGTTTTAAGACGTATGCGTGATTTAGGTTGGATTTCTGATGAACAATTTGACCAAGCTTTTTATGAAAAACTTGAATATAAAACCATGCCTACCTTTATGGGACGTGAAGGTGGTTGGTATTTAGAAGAAGTAAGAAGACAACTTATTGATTTCTTTACAGAAGAAAAATCAGCTGAACTTGGTTTTGATTATGGTTTATACGGTGAAGATGTTGTTTATGAACAAGGCTTAACTGTTTATACTTCTATGGAACCAGTTCAACAGCTTGCTGCTGATGCTGCTTTACGTAAAGGATTACTTGAAGCTTCTAAAAGACATGGCTTTGATGGACCTATTGAAATTATTTCATTAGATGAAATGTCAGAGTTTTTTGAAAAAAATCCTTTTGAATTAGAGGAACTTATAAAAGGTGAATGGCAAAAAGCAGTTGTAACAGCTGTTTTTAATAATGGAGCAGAAGTAAAACTTGGTGATTATAAAGGTTTTGTTTCTGTTGCAACTATGGGTTGGGCTAGAAAACCAAATCCAGCTTATAATGGACGTTATTTAGCTGATTCTATAAAAGATGCACGGAAAGTTTTAAATATTGGTGATGTTATTTGGGTTTCTTTAAAATTCCCTACTGATAGAGAAATTAAAAAACTTAAAAACGCAAATCCATTACAATTAGCTCTTTCTCAAAATGATGTGTCAATGAAAAAAACTCTTCCTCTTGCATTGCAACAAGTCCCAAAAGTGCAAGGGGCAATGGTTTCAATGGAACCTAAAACTGGTGATGTTGTTGCTATTGTTGGTGGTTACGAATTTTCTTATGGAAGTGAAGAATTTAACCGTGCAACACAAGCAAAAAGACAACCAGGTTCTGTTTTTAAACCTTTTGTTTATTCTGCTGCTCTTGATGCAGGATTTACAGCAGGCTCAATGACATTAGATGCTCCTATAATGATAGTAGATACTAATGCTGCAAATGTTTGGCGTCCACAAAATTATGGGGGGGGATTTGATGGTCCATTGCGTTTTAACCGTGCTTTAGCTCGTTCTCGTAACTTATCAACTATTAGAATTGCTCAAGAAATTGGCATGGATACTGTTCTTGATAGAGCTAGAGAAATGAAATTAGCAAAAGAATTTCCTTTGCCAACATTAGCTGTAAGTTTAGGTGCTTTGGAACTTATTCCTTTAGATGTTGCTTGTTCATATAGTGCGTTTGCTAATTTAGGAAAAAGACCTGAACCACGTTTTATTCAAAAAATTGTTGGACCTTTTGGAAATACTTTATTTGAACAAGAGCCACAAGAAGAACAAGTAATTTCTCCTGAAAATGCTTATATTATGGCAAAGCTATTACAAGGTGTAGTTCAATATGGTACTGCGTCAAAATTAAAATATCTTGATAGACCATTAGCTGGAAAAACAGGTACAACAAATAATGAAGTTGATGCTTGGTTTGTAGGTTTTACTCCTGAACTTGTAACAGCAACATATATTGGATATGATCAAATAGAATCATTAGGTAGAGGTGAAACAGGTACAGGAGCTGCCTTACCTATTTTCAAATATTATGCTGATGAAATTTTTGATTTATATCCAGCTACTGACTTTGAAAAGCCTTCTTCTATTTACTTTAGAGTTGTTGATGGAATTTCTTTGCCTTTCAAAGCTGGTACTTCTGTTGAAACCAGTATTAACGCCGTTCAAGTTGATAATGTAACAGGTTCTCAGTCTGCTGAAGAATTATTAATGCAAGATTTTACTATGGAATAACAAAAAAGGGGAGGGGGAATACCCCTTTCTTTTTTACCCGTCGGTTCCGCCATGGTGGTTGGTGCCATTCCCCAAGACGGGTTTTTTTATATAAGGAAATTATATGGATAAAATAGAAAAAGAAGTTTTACAAGTAAGTAAGGAAATTGCTGTGAAATTTATTGAAACACAACGTCTTTCACCTTCAAATTTTTCTGAAATTTTTCCTAATGTGTATAAAGTTGTTTTAGATACTGTTATGCAAGGACATCAAATCGTTTCTTCTGAAGGACAGAAAAAATAATATATTATATTATTACAATATGATAATAAATGATTGCTTATTATATAGTTATGAATGAAAAGTAAATTTTATTACAGCATATTGAAAAAATACATAATTATTTTTTT
>JAHHTE010000045.1 GCA_020024815.1 Mailhella sp. | reverse complement strand
TGTTAATACTGATGATAAAATAAAACTAGATAAGTGAGGTAGGATTAATTTATAAGTATTATTAAAATAGCAAGATGATTTTATGTAAAATAATATAGTTTGTTATATAGAGATTAAAAATAAAAAGCCCACATGGTGGGCTTTTTATTTTTGTGTTTGAATAATTATTAATGTTTTTTAAGGTTTTCAGCAATTTTTGCAAGTTCAATAGCTTGGTTTGCTAAGTTTTCAATAGCCTTTGTAGATTCTTTCATTGCTGTTGACATTTCAGTTGCAATAGTATGGACATTAGAAACGTTATTTAAAATGTTATCAGAAGTTTGAGATTGTTCTTCAGATGCAGTAGCAATATTATGGATACCATCAGCACTTTCATCAGCAAGACTAAGAATTTCTTGTAATGCTTTTTCAGAACGTTCAACAAGTTGTGAGGCAACTTCAATAGCTTCTACTGTATGATCAACTTGTTCAGAGTTATCATTGGTACTTGATTGAATTGCAGAAATAGCATTTGAAACGTCCATAGTTGATTTAATGGTTTTTTCTGCAAGTTTTCTAACTTCATCAGCAACCACAGCAAATCCACGTCCAGCTTCACCAGCACGAGCAGCTTCAATAGCAGCATTTAATGCTAATAAATTGGTTTGGTCTGCAATATCAGAGATAACAGACATAATGGAGCTAATAGATTTAGTGTGATTTACAAGTAAAGCCATATTGTCTTTTAATGTAAGGGAAGCATGGCGAACTTGATCCATAGCTTGTCTGCATTGAAGAGTAATTTTTTCACCTTCCATAGCTTTTTCTCTTGTGCTTTCAGCATTTATGGAGGTTTTGCTTGCATTTTCAGCAATATTGGTTACGGTGAAATTCATTTCATTCATTGCAGTTGAAACTTCAGCAAGTTTAGTTGCTTGAGAAGTTGAGCAAATAGTTGATTGGTTAATTTGTGTTGAAAGTTGGGTTGAAGAAGTTGCAATGGTTTGAATAATTTTTTCTAATTCAGCAATAGTATTCATTGCTTTTTCTTCACTTTCTTTTGTTTGATTTATAAGTTCAAGAAGATATTTTACCATGTTGGTCATACTTCTTGCTAGAAGTCCAATTTCACCTTTATTTTGGGAAACTCTAGTAATTTCTTTTTGCATACTGTCAGTAATTTCAAGATTACCGTCAGAAATGTGTTTTGCAAAATTAGCACCAACACGAAGATTTTTTGCAATATTGTGTGCCATAAGGAAAATAATTGAGCCTATGATAATAACAATGGTAATACCTGCTAAGATGATATTTCTTATCATTATATTGGTTTCTGTCATAAGTTCTTCATAAGAAGGAGAAAAGAAAATAATCCAATTAAAAAATTCAAGAGGTGTGATATAGGCAATACGTTGCATATTATTTTTATCTGTATAGTCAATAATGCCATCACGTTTTGCCATTACTTTTTCCATTAATTCATGTTGTTCACTTTTCTTATTGATTAATTCTCGATTTGGATGAGAAAGGATTTTTCCTGTATGATCAACAATAGCATAGTAAGAGTTTTTACCAATTTTTATTTGAGAAAGGTGGTCTTTATTAACATGTTCAAGAGAAATAAGACCAAACATTGTACCTATCACATTGTTTGATATATCAAAAACTGGAGAAGCAATAATAATACCATTTCGTTTATTAAGTCTTAATTCACGAATTTCAGTAGTAGTTTTACCTTTTAAAGCAGAAACAATAGAAGGATAGGAACGGACAATATCCACTGGAATATCAAAGCCTTTATTATCAGAATGGGCAATAATTATTCCATCTTTATCAGTAATACCAACACCTTCAAAAAGTTCAAACTTTTTTACTTGAGTATCAAGATATTTTTTCATATCTTGATCTTGTTGTTTATTATTAATAAAGGCTGGATTTACAGATAAATCTTTATTTAGAGCATTATCAATAATAAATTCTCGTACTTCTCTACGATTAGAATCTTCTGAAATAATGTTTGTATAAAGTATTAAAAGGTTTTCAACTTCTGCAACTTGTGTTTTAAGATTTAGGTAAATTTGTGCGTCCATATTTTTACGCATTGCACTAGAGCCTAAATATTGTGCTGTAAAGGCTAATAACCCAATGCCAAGAATAGTTGGGAGCAAAATAAGTAACAACATTTTTTGTAGTGTACCAAATTTCATTATAGACTCCAAGAGTGTCTTTTCTCATAGCTTTTATGAATGGTTAGTAAAATAGAAGATAGACTTCTAATCCATAATTGAAATGTTTATAGGATAAACAACGGTATATAAAAAAGACACAACAATATAATATAGACCTATGATAAACTATCAAAGTCTGATGATTGTTTTGTCTTTGACTATATTTATAAAATGTAATTAGAAACGACTTGCTGGCAAACCTCCCATGCTTTATTTACAATCGCCAAATGTTCCTCTCTATCTACATTTACGGTCTTGTTTTTTTCTTCTTTTGTAATAACAAGTTCAATGCTTCCTGGCAAGTATAGGAATTGGTATTTTGTATTAAAACATTTACAAAGTTCCTCATGCAAATGGCGAAGCATTGGGGTATCTTGCCCACGCACACAAAAATTTGTCCAAAGTTCACGAGCTACTCTTGTGATAACAAAGAGTCGTCTTGCTTCTGGATCTTTAATATCCTCTTCGTGCAAGATTCTTCTCGTTTGCTTGTGGTACAGCATGGTGCGAGTTTCAACAAGTTGCTTTTCATATTGCTGAATACTACCTTTTATTGGATATGTAGGGGTAGAATTCAGTAAATGCTTAATATTAGTCAGTTCAACTTGTCGAAGGTTTCGTAAATTGTTGTCTAATTTAATAGACATGGCGCTTTTCCTTGGTTATAATAGTTAAACTGCTATATCGGAGTATTTTTTTAATTCTTTATAGGAATATGATAAAAAAAACAATTCTTTTTTCTGTTCTTTGGAAGTGATTTGTGATATTTCTTTTTTATACAATACATATAAATTGTTGGAGGATATATGGGATTTTTTTCTGCTGTTAAGAAGTTTTTTGGGGCACAAGAAAATGAACCTCAAAATATACAAACACAAGTAAAGGAAATAGATACACAAACAGAGGAAAAACTCACTGTTTTACTTCGACAAACAGAACCAAAATTATCTGCATGGTTAGCTATTATTTTAAATGGAGTTGAAAAAGCTGATGATCTTTTGTGGTCAAGGCTTGCAATTTTATTAAAAGCTTTAGAAACACCTGAAAATGAAGCACAATCTTTTATTGATGATTTCCGTTCTTGGATAAAGAAAATGGATTATTTGTATGTAGAAGATTTTCGTTCTGAATTACAATATCGCTTAGCTTTAGCTCTTGATATGGAAGATGAAGAAAGCGAAAAAGATATTTTATTTGCAAAATTACAAACAGGTTTAGAAAAAACAAGAAATCAATTAGGTAAAGGATTGGCTACTGTTTTTTCTGGACATAGTAAGGCAAATGAGGCTTTTTTTGAGGAACTTGAAGAACTTTTTATTATGTCAGATATGGGGGCAGAGTTATCCATAAAACTTGTGGAAAAACTTCGTCACCATGCAAAACAAAATAATATAGAAAATACAAAGGAATTATTACCATATTTACAAAATGAAGTGCGAGAACTTTTTAAAACTCCTCGTCGTATTAGTGCAATAAATTTACCTGAAGTTGTGCTTATGGTTGGAGTAAATGGTGTAGGTAAAACAACAACTATTGCAAAATTAGCATATAGAGCAAAAATGCAAGGTAAGAAAATTCTTATTGCAGGGGCTGATACTTTTAGAGCTGCTGCTGTGGAACAATTAGAAGAATGGGCAAAGCGTCTTGATATTGATTTTTATTCAAAAGGAAGTGGTGCAGATCCAGCTGCTGTTGCTTATGAGGCAATGGATAAGGCATTAGCTGGAAAGTATGATCTTGTTTTCATTGATACAGCAGGACGTTTGCATAATAAAAGTAATTTAATGGACGAATTACAAAAAATTAGAAATGTACTTGCAAAAAAACATGAAGGTGCTCCACATAGAAGTATTTTAGTTATTGACGCAACAACAGGACAAAATGCTTTACAGCAAACAAAAGTATTTAAAGAATCTGGTGGCGTTAGTGAAGTTATTATAACAAAGCTTGATGGAACGGCAAAAGGTGGGGTAGCTATGGCTGTTGCTAGCACTTTTGAAGTGCCAATTACTTTTGTAGGTCTTGGGGAAAAAATGGAAGATTTACGTCCTTTTAATCCTGATGATTTTGCAAAAGCATTACTTGGTGATACTGAAAACGAATAAGGGGAATAACGTATGCAAACAGAATTTGTTATTTCTACATTAGGGGAAATGAATTTTAACAACCCTAAAATGCAAAATTTTGTGTCAAATAAGCTTATCCCTATTTATGTGCAAGAAGAATTTGCACAAGGTGTTGCAGGGGAAAATCATTTATTATTTGAAGAGGCAGGGCCTAGAGAAAAAATTTATTTTGACCCACAAAAAACAAAAGTAGCTATTGTTACTTGTGGAGGGCTTTGCCCCGGATTAAATGATGTTATCCGTTCTTTAGTTATGGAATTATGGCATGGTTATGGAATAAGAAATATTATAGGAATTCCATACGGGTTAGAAGGTTTTATAGAAAAATATGGACATAAATTAATTGAACTTACGCCACAATTTGTTTCTGATATTTATACTTTTGGGGGGACTATATTAGGTACTTCGCGTGGACCACAAAATTTTGATGAAATAGCAAAATTTTTACAAGAACAAGAAATAAATATTCTTTTTGTGCTTGGTGGTGATGGATCCATGAAAGCAGGGCAAGCTATTTCTGAAGCAGTGGCAAAACATGGGATAAAACTTTCTGTTATTGGTATTCCAAAAACTATTGATAATGATATTAATTTTGTTGAACAATCTTTTGGGTTTGCAACAGCCGTAGACCAAGCAACAACAGCCATTGCTTGTGCCCATACTGAAGCTATTGGTATGTATAATGGTATAGGAATTGTTAAACTCATGGGACGAGAATCTGGATTTATTGCAGCTCATGCAACATTATCTTTAAGTTTAGTTAATTTTGTACTTGTACCTGAAATAGATTTTTCTTTGCAAGGTGAAGGAGGGCTTTTACCTGCCATAGAAAAACGTCTTGCTCATAGACATCATGCTGTTATTGTTGTGGCTGAAGGGGCAGGGCAACATTTAATGCCAAAAACAGGGCAAACAGATAGCTCTGGGAATATTGTATTACAAGATATTGGATTATATTTACAAAAGGAAATAAAAAAATATTTTAAAGAAAAAAATATTCCTATTGGTATAAAATATATTGATCCAAGTTATATTGTGCGTGCTGTTCCAGCTAATGCTGATGATAGAGTTTATTGTGGTTTTTTAGGTCGTCATGCTGTTCATGCTGCTATGAGTGGAAAAACACATATGGTAGTTGCAAAATTGCGAGGTCGTTATGTGCATTTACCCTTTGATTTAGTTACACAAAAAAGACGGAAACTCGATATTACATCGCATTATTGGTATTCTGTTTTAGCAACAACAGGGCAAGGAAATTTAAAAGGTATGATAAAAGATTAAGGGGGGATTATGGCAAGAAAAAAAATAGCTCAAGAGGAAAAAACTCTTGTAAAAATAAATGCTTCTGCTGGGTCAGGAAAAACATACACATTAACAAATAATTTTGTTGAATTATTATTTAATAGTGATTTAGCTCCTTGCGAAAGCTGTAAAATAAGTCAAGAAAAACAAATAAAATTTAATTTCTCTGAACTTCTTGCCATTACTTTTACTAATCTTGCTGCTAACCAAATGAAAGAAAAGGTTATTGAGCGATTAAAACAATATGCTTTTAAAAGTGAAAATGCTTTAGATAAAGAATTATTAAAGAATAGAAAAGAATTAGAAGAAAAATCACAAAAAGCATTTTTAATGCTTGATAATATTTTTCGTCAGTATGGAGCGTTAAATATTCGGACTATTGATAGTTTACTAAATCAAATTATTGGGCTTTTTGCTTTAGAATTAGGATATGCTCCTAATTTTGAAACTGTTTTTAATTCTGATGATCTAATAGAAAAAATCTATTTAGATATAGCAGAACAAGCTATTCATAATCCAGTTTATGAACTCTTTTTTCAAGAATTATGTGCTTATTTAATAAATGAAAAAGAACATACTAATTTTTTTGCTAAAGACAAAATAAAAAATATTATTAAAAATTTTGTAAATTATTGCATTTCAAATAATGAAGAGTTTTCTTCTGAAAATTTAGATGAAATTTCTGCACAAGTAAATTTTTTACAAACAGAACAAGAAGAATTACAAGAAAATATTGAAAAACTTCGTCAAGAACTTTTAACGCATATTCAAGAAGAAGAAATAGCTGTAAAAAGTTATTTGTTAGATGCATTAACTAAATCAAATTATAGTTCTAGCTTATTATATAAAAATACTTTTTCTGAAGTAGTGAATAAGGCTTCTAAAGATTATGATGGTGGGGCTATTGCAACATATTTTACTTTACAAAAAGATTTACTTACTTTGCCTAAAGTTCAATGTATTTTAGAAAATAGTAAGTTAATGTATAGAATAATCAGTTTAGGTTCTATCATTACCAAAGAATTAACTCGTATAGAAGAAAAAGAACAACAAATGAATACGCAAAAAATGCCGTATTTAATAGCTAGTCTTTTAGGGAATGATAATGGACAAATGGCTAAAAATTTATTGGCATTAAAAAATAATTCTTCTATGGATAGTACTTTAGTATCTGCTGCATATTGTCGTTTAGGAACGCGATTAAAGCATATTTTATATGATGAGTTTCAAGATACAAGTTTATCCCAATGGAAAGCATTAAAAGATTTATCAGAAGAAGCCCTTTCTAGTGGGGGCAGTGTGCTTTTTGTGGGAGATGTAAAACAAGCCATTTATGGTTGGCGTGGTGGAAAATCAGAACTTTTTGATGACGCACCACAAGATTTAGCTCATAATGGTTATATAATTAATAGTGATGTTTTAAAAGAAAATTGGCGTAGTGCTGAAAATATAGTAAAATGGAATAATGCTTTTTTTAGTTTGTTAAAAGAAGAAAATGCTCCTATCCTTTGTTCTTCTTTGCCTTTTCTTCTTTCAGATAGTACACGTAGTCAAATTATAATAGATGAAAAACAAAATATTTTTGATGATACTACACAAGAATTAAATAGAGATTATGCACAAATAGAACAACAAATAAATTCAAAACAATTAGCAAAAGTAAAAGATAAAGGTCTTGTTGAAGTTCATTATTTACATGAATCAGAAAAATTTTTTGAAATAGCAGCTCTTTGTCTTTTGCCTGAAATGGTGAAAAATTTACATAAGCGTTATGAATATGGAAAAATTTGTGTTTTAACGCTTACTAATGAACAAGTAAGTAAAGTTTCACAAATATTATTAGCACATAATATTCCTGTTGTAAGTCAAGGAAGTTTAGGATTAAAAGATCACCCTATTATTGTTGAATTAGTGGCTTTTCTTCATTTTTTAGCCAATCCTTTAGATGACAATGCTTTTTGCCATATTTTACTTGGGGAAAATATTTTACCAAAGTCTTTTTATGAGCTTGTTGACCGTTCAAAGATTTTGGAGTTTTTAGCTGAAAATAGGGAAGGTATTTCTTGTTATACGCATTTTAAAGACGTTTTTCCAACAGCTTGGGAAATGTATTTTAAAGTGATGGTTGATGGTGCAGGTGTTTTAACTGCTTATGATACAATTTGTGAAGTTTATGAGCGTTTGCACGTAGTAGAAAGAAATCGTGATGCAGAGGTCTATTTATTACGTATGCAAGAAATTGTATATTTAGCAGAAGAAAATGGCATAGTTGATTTAAATAGTTTTGTTACTTGGTGGGAAGAAAACGGCGAAAATGAAAAAGCTCCTTTATCAGAAGATATGGATTCTGTTTCAGTTATGACTATGCATAAATCTAAAGGTTTAGAATTTGATGCTGTTATTATTCCTTGGCATAGTTTTAGACTTGCACCAAGTGGCGATATGAAAAAAATTGCGATACCTTATAAGGATAACACTTTTACGTTATATACAAATTTAAAAAAAGAACATGGTGAACCGTATTACAAAGCTCTTTTTGAAAAAATAAAAGAAAATATTAATACACATTATGTTGCTTGGACACGTCCAAAATATGAATTACATATTTTTATGCCTACAAATATAGAAAGAGAAAAAAAAGGTGCAGGCTATTATTATAATTTTATTGATAATATGTTTGAAGAATTAATAAAAACAAAAAAAATAAACTTTACTAAAAATGATGATATTCTTCATTTTGGTGAAAGTTTAGAAGAACCTGTTCTTTCTAGTCAAACATTACGTACGGTTGAATATTTTTTAGGTAATGGTGTTATGCCACTAGGAAATGAAGAACCAAGTAAAAAAATAAAAAATGCTATTCAAAAATTATTTAATGAACTTGGTGATATTAAAGAAGTAAAAGATGATGAACTTTATTATGCAAAAAAAATATCTTGGATAACTTCTCCAATAGAAAAAATAAAAAAAGAAGAAAAGAAAATAAATTATAAAGAAGAAAATTTTGGAATAAAAGAACTAATGGGTTGGTTGCCTGATTTACGCATTTTCCGTTCTGATCTTGAAGAAATTATGGGAGAAAAAGAATTATCTTCCACAAAACGTGGTACTCTTATACATAAGAGTTTAGAATATCTTGTTTTCTCTAATGATATATATGAAAGTTGCAAACGTGCTACGCAAATGGCAATAAAACAATTACCTTATGGACGGTTAATGCATGATACAGATAATGAGCAAGGAACAAATTTAGAAGAATTAGCTCAATCTGTGCAAGAAATTTTATTATGGTTTGCAAATTTACAAGAACCTTTTGGTGGAGCAAAATTTTGGTTTGATTATGGATATAGAGAACACGCTCTAACAGATAAAAATAGCGAACTATTTCGTGTTGATTTACTTGTGCAAATACCAAAAGCATATAAGGAACAATTTGGAGGCTATGGATTTTTAGCTGTTGATTATAAAACTGGGTACTTAGATGAAAAATTACCTGTTTCTAGCAATAAAAAACAAATGGAAAATTATATTTCTTTATTAGCAGAGGCAACAGGCGAAAAGGTTTGTGCTTTGCTTGTATATTTAGACGTTCAAACAATATGCTTGATTGGGGGAGAAAATGAGTAATTTTTGTCAAGAATATCATAATAATAAAGAAAATCCATTTTATATTGTACCTTGGGATAAAGATTATTTATTTGAAGTACAAAAACTTATAGATTGTTTATGCAGTAATAAAGAAAAGCCTATAAATTCTCAAGATATTGTGCTTGTTTTTCCTAATACAAGACCAAAACGATATTTGACTTCTCGTTATAAACGCTTAGCAAAAGAAAATGGAAAAGCAAGTATTTTGCCACAAATATTGACAAATACAGAATTCTATAAATTATGCCTTAGTCATTATGAACGAGGTAAGGCTCTTTTTAAGGAATTAGAACCTTTTGATAGGTATGCTAAATTATATGAAATAGTACAAACCATCTTTGCAGAGAAAAAAGAACTTTCTCATTTTTTTGCAACACTTAATATAAAAGATGATGAAAATATTGTTGAAAATGAAAGTTTGCTTATGGCAAAATTTTATCCATGGGCAAGTAGTTTAGACAAACTTTTTGAAGAATGTTTTCAGCATTTAGTTTTACCACAAAATATTGATTATACAGAAGGGGAAGTTGCTCCTTTTGCAAGTCATTTACATTCAGAATTGCATGAAATATATGAACAATATCTTGAATTTTTGGAAGAAGAAAATGTAACAACAACAGCCTATGATATGTTTAAAACAGCAGAATATATTAAAGCTTATGACGCATATCAAAACTATGGCTCTTTTGAAACTTCTTTACCGTATCTATTAGATTTAACAGATCAAGAGCAAGAAGAATATTTTTCTTCTTTTGTTCCGTATTTATTGCAAGATAAAATTATTATTTTTGCTGGTTTTGTGCAACTTACTGGAGCAGAAAATGTTATTTTAAAACATTTTTGGCAAAAAGGTGCTATTGTGAGTTTACATACAGATAGTAAAATTGTAACTCAAAGAGAAAAAACACATTATTCTTGTACTGATCACAAAATATGGGTGCAAAAATGGCAAGCTGAAACAGTATTAGCTTGTGAACCTAGAGAAATAAAACCTACAATTCATTTTCTTTCTGCTTTTGATGTTCATTCACAATTAAAGGCAATGAAAGTAGATTTACTCCCTTATTTACAAGAAACTCATGAAGAGCGGGACGATACTTTAGCTATTTTATTACCAAATCCTTCACTTCTTATGCCTGTTTTGCATGAATTACCTAGTAAAAATATTAATATTTCCATAGGGTATCCTATTAAACGTACGTTACTTTGGCAATATATAGAAATACTTTTTCAATTACAATTAACAAAAAAAGAAAATGAAAATGGAATAATATTATATGATTGGATAACTTTTACGGCACTACTTCACCATCCATATACAAAAATGTTGTTAAGTGATGATAAAGAAAATTATCTTGGTTGGAGAAAATGTTTATATAAATTAGATAAGGAATTATCTTCGCAAAAAGCTATGTTTCCTTTGTATGAATTTTATGAAAATATTACAACTAGTTTTGATACTGGAGAATTTACACATAACGTATCTGATACATTAGAAGCTTTTTGGGAACAATTTATTAAAACGCTTATTTTTGGTTTTGAAAATATTTATACTTTGGCAGATGCAAGCATTGCCTTACAACATGTTCTTGAATTATTGATTAATAATGGAAAGGTTGTGTGGAATCGTTTTCCATTAGATAAAGAAGCTTTAGTGCGAATTTTACAAAATGTTTTACCAGCACTTATGCAAAATAGTTTAGCAGAAGAAGAATTTCCAATAACTAGCCTTTTTCATATCTTAGAACAATTAATTTTGGAAGAGCGTGTTCCTTTTGAAGCAGATCCATTAACTGGTATGCAGGTACTTGGTATGTTGGAATCTCGTTTACTTCGCTTTGACTCTGTATTTATTTTGGATATGACAGAAAGTAATATTCCAGGTGTGCATAGTCAAGATCCACTTATGCCAGATTCTTTAAGAAATGTTATAGGCTTACCTGATAGTCATAGTCGTGAAAGTATTATAGCACATACTTTTTATAGGCTTATACAAGGAGCTAATAATGTATATTGTTATTGGCAACAAGGTGTACAAACATCTGAAATTCAAAATTCTAAAAGCATACGTTCGCGTTTTGTAGAAGAACTTATTTGGGAAAAAGAAAAGGAACAAAATGCAATAATAGCTGTTCAAGAAATGGATATTTCTCATTTAGGGAATATGCAAAATTCTGCACCATGTATTCGTGTGCTTATGTCAAATCCGTTAGCTCCATTACGTCGACAAAAGAAAGGTGTTGTGCTTACTGATAAAGCAATGGGACTTTGTTTAAAAGATAATTTTCCTAAAAAAATTACTGCAACAGCTTTAGATACGTATTTGCATTGTCCTGCTAAGTTTTATTATAGTTATTTAGCAAAAATTAATACTTTAGATTCAGTAGGATATGGAGATGATCCAAAAGTTTTAGGAGATAAAATACATAGAGTATTAAATAAATTGTATCATAATTCTCTCAATAAATCTTTTGAATTTAATGAAGAAAATCAAGAACTGTTTGGACGTTTATTTGCAGAAGAATTTAATAAAGAAAACTGGGAAGAATGTTTTTTTCCTGATAGTTATTTTATGATGCAGCAAATTGGTATTATGCATTTAGAAGAATATCTTGAAAAAGCTCCTATTGTAACACCAATAGCTTTGGAACAAGAATATTTTATAAATTTTGCTCTTGAGGAAAATCCCTATGGAGTAAATAGCCTTACTTTACAAGGAAAGACAGATAGAATAGATAAAAGAAATGATAAAGAATATTGGATAGTTGACTATAAAACAGGAAAAAGAAAAACTTGTAAAACAGATGTTTGGCAACAGAAAGATTTTATAGAAAAATTAGGTAATGTTAATAAAAATAAAGCATGGGCAAGTGAAGAAGCATATCAATTATTACAAGAATTAGCACTGTTAATTGATGATATTCAATTACCGTATTATCTTTATTTGTTTGGTAAAAACATAACGCAAGATTTAAAAAATGAAGATGTTAAACTTAATGCTTCTTGGGTTTTTCTAAAAGAACGTAAAGAAGAAAAAGAAGTTTCTTTGCTTGATGTAAAAAAAGGAAAGAAAAAAACAAAAGAAGAAAATGAACAAAATCCAGAAGATATTTGGGAACAATTAAAAGAAATTCGTGTTAATAGTATGCAAGTTATTTTAGATTTTCTTTTAAATCATATTGTTCATGCAAAAGAATGGAAATGTTTTGAAGGACAGCATTGTATTTATTGTCCATATAAAGATTATTGTTAATTAGTATTATTTTTTAGGGGAAAAACTTTTGTAAAAGTTTCTCCCCCTAAAACCCTCTTACAAACTTTTTATGTCAAAAATTCTTTTGCGTGCAAAAGAATTTTTGTTTTTGTATATTATATAAATTTTTTCTAATAAATGTAGAAAAAACAAAAGCTCTTTTGTATACAAAAG
>JAHHTE010000044.1 GCA_020024815.1 Mailhella sp. | reverse complement strand
CTTTTGGAAAAGTTCCCCTCTCAAAAAAACTATAAATTTATAAATAAACTTAAATGTGTTTTTTATTCTTCTGCTAATAATGTTTCATAAGCAAAATATAGAGCCATAAGTGTTGCACTTTGGCGTATGCTTTCCCTATCACCTTCAAAGAGAAAATGCCTTGCTTTTGTTTGGAAAAAGCCAAGAGGAACAATATTACTTTCTTGTTGCAAATAGATATGTTTCATTATTTGACATGATTTAAGCCAAGAATCTTCCATTCCATTTTGTAAAGGAGCTTGTTTTTGAAGTGTAATTTTCTTTTTTACAGTTTGAAAAGCTTTAGGAACAGAAACACCAATAAAAACAGTTCCAACAGGTTTTTGTCTTGATCCTCCACTAGGGCCAGCAATACCTGTTATAGAAATACCAAAATGAGTTTTTAATGCAGAACAAACACCACTTGCCATTTCACAAGCAGTGGGCATACTTACTGCTCCAAATTGCTTTAGAATTTTTTCTTCTACATTAAGAATATTTTGTTTTATAGAATTACTGTATGAAATAACTCCACCTTCAAACCAATTAGAAGAACCATTAATTTGTGTAAGGCTTGAGCCTAAAAGTCCACTTGTGCATGATTCTGCAACAGCCATACGCATTTTAAATTGTGGAAGTAAAATTCCTAGTTCATGGCTTAGGCAAGCACTCATTCGGAAAAAATCAAAAAGAGCATTTTTAGCAGAATTTTCCACTAAAGAAGAAGCAAGGTTTTTTTTATTATTCGTATTTTTAGGCATACCAGCGATAAAATCAGACATATTTTTTCTCGTTATTTTTTTTGAAAGTTATTTGACTTAAAAGCATACCAATTAAAATAAAGGCAGAGGCGAAATATTGTTCAAAAGTTAATGTTTCTTCTAAAAAATATACACCAATAATAAGGGTAATTACAGGAATAAGGTTAACATAAGCTCCTGCTTCTGTTGCAGAAAGAGTTGAAACCCCATAATTATATAAGCCATAACCAGCTATACTTACCATAATACCAAGATAAATGATAGAAACAAAGGGAAGCCAATGAGGAATTTCTACATCAAGAACAACAGGAGTAACTTCGATGGGTAGAAGGGCTAAAGGAATATAAAATAATGCTCCACCTAATGCCATGCCAGCAGTAAAGACCCAAGAGCTTATTTCTGTTGTGATATGTCTACATGAAAGTGTATAAAAAACACCACAAAAAACAGCTCCTAATTCTAGCATATTTCCCAAAAAAGGATTAGGAGCACTTTGACTTGATTCACCACTAAAGGAAAGCCAAAAAACACCTACAAAAGCAAGGATAAATCCTATCCATGTTTGTAATCGTTGTTTTTCTTTTAGCATGAGCCAAGCACAAAAAGCAACACAAAGGGGCATAATGGCAATAACCATTCCTGCTTGAGCTGATGACGTATATCGCAATGCTGCTGTTTCAAATAGAAAATAAAAACAAGGTTCACATAATATTCCACCAATTAAAATAAGGCGTTTTTTAGGGTGCTTTAGAATGGGTAAAAGTCCTTTAAGTAAAGGTGAACAAATAATAGTAGCTATTATCATACGACCTGCCACAACTTCAAAAGGACTATACACTGTTAGAGCAAATTTAAAGCCAATAAAAGAACTTGCCCAAAAAAACATTCCAATGGTAAGTGCTATATGTGGGATAATTTTTTGATTAAAACTTTTTTCTTTCACACGTTATCCTACCGTATTTTATACGTATTCTATTGAACATAAAGAAATGGTTCTTGTTCGCTTTGTGTTGTTAGTGCTTTAACAGAGCCAATAACACAAGCTAATTCTCCATTTTCTTGTAAGCGTTTTTGTATTATTGGAATATCCTTTTCTTTGCAAGCAAGAATAAGTCCCCCTGAAGTTTGCGGGTCATTGCAAAGGAGTGTATCTAAGCTTGAAAGGTTTTCTCCATATAATACAGTGTGTTTTGTAAAATTAAAATTATCATAACAGCGTTTTGGAATAAGTCCATTTTGGGCATATTCCTTTGTAAATTGCATAAAAGGTAAGGACGCAAAATTTATATGTATGCTTTTTTGTGAGGCTTTTGCCATTTCTAGTAAATGCCCTAAAAGTCCAAAACCTGTAATGTCGGTTGCTGCTTTTATGTGAAATTCTTGAATAAGTTTTGCCCCAAGTGTATTTAATTTTGTAGCATAGTTAAAAAGCTCTTGTTCTGCTTTTTCCCAGTTTTCCCATTTACCACGTATACCAGTGGTTAAAATTCCTGTTCCAAGTGGTTTTGTTAAAAGTAAAATATCATCTATTTCAAGACATTTGTTTTGTGCAAAATGGTTTTTATCCACAATGCCAGTAACAGAAAGTCCAAAACGTAATTCTTTACTTTCTAAGGTATGGCCGCCACAAGAGATAGCATTTGCTTCTGTAATTTTATCTAAAGCTCCTTGTAATATTTCTTGAATAACTTCACTTGGAGTATTACAAGAAGAAAAAGATAAAATATTCATTGCAGTATAGGCTTGTCCACCCATTGCATAAATATCAGAAAGAGCATTTGCTGCTGCTGTTTGTCCAAAAAGACGTGGATTATTTCCAAGTGGTGCAATTATATCAAGGCTTTGTACTAATGCGTAATTATGTTCAGGATTAGCAACAACAAAAGAATCTTCATTATGGCTATGTTCTGATAAAAGAAGAGAAGATTTTTGTGCTGGTAGAGTATTAAGTATTTTGTCCAGAACCTCTGGAGCTGTTTTTGCACTTCAGCCTGCATCAATGGCTTTTTGCATTAATGGATAAAACATTATATATCCTTATTATTTTGTGTTAGTATTAGAAATTTTTTTCTTGTGTATTTGTAAAAGAATTTCTTTTGCTTGCATATCATTTTTATCAGCAGCTTTTTGTAACCAAAATTCTGCTTTTTTTTCATCATGGTATGGACCTTTTAATAAATAAAAAATACCAAGATCAAATTGTGCATCAAGTAATTCTTTTTTAGCAGCGTGTTCATAAAGGATTTTTGCTTGTTCTAAGTTTTTGGGAACTCCTTTCCCTTGCCTATACATACCAGCCAAAAGATATTGAGCTAATGCATTACCTTGTTCTGCTGATTTAGTATACCAAGCTGCTGCAAAGGTAAGATTTTGTGGAACAAGTATACCATTTTCATAAAAAAGTCCGACTTGTAATTGTGCAGGAGCATAGCCTAAGTGAGCAGATTTTCTAAATAATTGGACGGCTTGTCCTAAATCTTTATCAAAACCAATGCCACGCTCATACATGGTTGCAAGTTCATACATTGAAGGGGCATGATCTTTAGCTAAACCCTCACGAAAAGCATAAATGGCTTCTGTAAGTGCTTGTTCACCTTGTCCAAATTTACCTTTATAATAAAGTAATCCTAAATGATATTTACCATTGATATTACCATATTCACTTGCTTGCTTATAGTAACTTGCTGCACGCATAATATTTTTGCGAGGAGTATCTTCTTCATACATTTTGCCAAGCTCAAGCATAGCAACAGAACTACCACGTTTAGCATTTTCTTCCATAAGTTGAAAAGCTCGATCAAAGTTTTTTTCACCACCTAGACCATAAAAATATGCATGAGCAAGTTGTATTTTTGCTTGCTCATCATCTTGTTTTGCTTTTTCTTCTAATTCTTGTATTTTAAGTTGATTTAGAGCTTTTTCTGTTTCAGAAAGTTGGGGGAGTTTTACTTCTAGTTTATCTTCTTCTAAAAAATTATTTTGTTCTTTTTTATTAATAGGTTGCGTTTTTTTATCTTGTGATTGGGCAGCCATTATTTGTAAACGGTGTAAATCTTGAAATTGCATAGAATCTAATTGCAATGGCGTACCAAACATAGATTTTGATTTTTGTTGTGTTGTATCTTGTAAACTTGGAATTTGGTTTGCAAGAATTTGTTGTGATAAATTATTTTGGTTTAATAAAGAGTTAATGGCATAATGAAATGTGTTTTTTTGTGTATTTTGATTTTGATTAGGTTCTTGAAGAAGTATATTATTTTGTGTATTAAATCCATTAATCGTAGGTAGTAAAGGACGATTAATTTTTCCATTAAAAGGAGCATGATCAGAATATTTTGTCATTTCTTGGGTAATAGTTGGATTACCTTTTAATATGGTTGGTGGTTCAAGGCTATCACTATTAGTAAGTATAGATAAAATTTCAGGGGGAAGACCTTGAGGATTTTGAGTAAATTGTTTAAGCATTTCTATGCTTACAGTATTTTTTTGATCAAGTGGAGCAAAGGGAACAGGTTGAGAAGAATTTTCTGCAAGAGCATGAAAAGGCATAATTGCAAATAAAAAAGTTGATAAAGTAAAAGAATATCGCATAATTAATATAATTAAAACCTCTTTTGTGAGTTTCACTTATTTTATAGAGGTATTTTTATAAAAATTCAAGTTTTAAAATTGAAATTATCTGATTATTTTATTGACACATTCAAAAATTTTGGCTTAAATATTTATACTTTTGTTAGGGGAAACAACGTGATTTTATTTATTAGCACAAAAAATAGTATTCATGAACAATCACAAAAATTGTTATTGGCTTTATTAAGAGAGCATTTGCCTATTCATTTTGCGTGTCTTGCTAATTCAGAAAATGCAAGTTTTGCTAGTGCTAATTCTATGGCTTTTTCTGAACTTACGCAAAATGGAATTATAGAATATTTTACATTAAGAAAACTTGTACGTGAATTAAAAGCAACACATTTACATGTGTTTGATGAAAAAGCAGCGAAACTGGCATGGTACTTGAAAAAAAGTTTTCCTTTTTTACGTATTATTGGAGATTGGCATAATAGTATTGATTTTATTCATGCTAATCCATTAACAAAAGAAAATCCTTATTTATATGCTTTTGAAAAAGATAAAATAGATGTTTTATTTGCTTCTTCGCCTGAATTTGTTAACTTTTTGCAAAGACAAAAAAATATGGGTCGAGTGGGATATTTATCTCATGTGCCAATGTTTGAAAAATATCAAGATAGTTCTTTAGATAAAGTTTCTGCTGATGAAGTTTTTACTTTTTATACAGAAATTAATTGTAGTGAAGAAAGTGGATTTCTTTATGTGCTTAATGCAATGCAAGAATTAAGTTATGAACAAGATATTCAAAAATATAGATTAATACTTTGTGTGGAAAATAGTACACAAGTAAATATTGTTTTAGAACAAGCAGAAAAACTTGGTGTTACCCAGCAAATAATTATATGTGATAGAAAAAATAAAGCTGTCTTTTTTTCGTTAGCTGATGCTATTATTTGCAGTTCTTGCGATGGAGAAGGTGATTATAAAATGCTCTTTTTAGCTTGGTATAAAAAGGTTGCATTAATAGCTTCTGATTTATCAGTGCATACAAAATTTGTACTTTCTGATTCTACAACTTGTGCTTTATTATATCCTCGTGATGATGCTCATGCACTTGCAAAAAATATGGTAAAAATAATGAAAAATAGTTCGTTACGTTCTGATATTATTTTACAAGGTGCTGAAAAAGTTAAAAGAGATGTTTTAGAACGTGTTGCAGCTGATTATATGAAAAAATTACATTTAGGAAAATATAAAGAGCATAGTATGTTTGGGTAATTTATATTGTATGTAATTTTTATAGTAATTATATTAAATATATAGTAATTTACAAAATTGAAAATAAAAATTCCTTTTTTGTTAAAATTCAAACAACAATATTGTAAAAAAATAAAAAAATAATATAATTGCTTGATTTTATGCTTTTTATTCTTGTTTGCAATTTATTAATTTTTATGTATACTTGCAAGGTCTTTAGTTACAAAGGCTTGCCTTTGAAAAAAAATTTAAGGTTTTGAGGAGTTAATTATGAAACGTCTTTCTAAAGTTGTTGCTGTATTTGCTCTTATGCTCGGTTTGGGTATTACAAGTGTAGCTCAAGCAAAACAGCTTATTGTAGCTCACGATACGAACTTTAAGCCTTTTGAGTTTCGTGATGAAAGTGGAAATTATACAGGTTTTGATATTGAATTATGGCAAGAAATTGCTAAACGTGCAAATTTAGATTATCAATTCCAACCAATGGATTTTAATGGTATTATTCCAGCTTTACAAACAAATAACGTAGATGCTGCAATTGCTGGTTGTACTATTACAAAAGAACGTGAAGCAGTAGTAGACTTTTCAACTCCTTATTATAATACTGGACTTATGGTTGCTGTGCGTGCTGAAGATGCTAGCAAAATAAAAAGCCTTGATGATTTAGCAGGTAAAGTTATTGCAACCAAAACTGCAACCTCCTCTGCTGAATATCTTCGCACAACCTTTACGAAAGCAAAAGAAGTAAAACTTTTTCCAAATAATGATGGTTTACTTTTTGAACTTATGGCAAAAGGTGTTGATGGTGTTTTCTTTGATGAAACCATTTTACGTGATTTAGCTAAAGCTTCAAATGGTGCTGTTGTAGTTGTTGGTCCTTTATATCAAGGTCAATCTTATGGTATTGCATTTCCTAAAGGCAGTGAACTTGTAAAGCCTGTTAATGCTGCATTAGAAGAAATGAAAAAAGACGGAACATACGATAAAATCCACGCTAAGTGGTTTGGCTCTAAATAAAATTTTTTCATCAAGTCTGTGAATTGGCACAGACTTGGTTTATTAAAAGGTAATTATGGCTTTTGATTTTCAACCACAAGTAATGATTGATAGTTTTCCTCTTTTAGTAGGAGGGCTTAACTTAACAATTTATATTACTATTGTTGGGCTTTTGCTTGGTTTAGTTCTTGGGGTGATTACAGGTTTAATTAACTGTGGGCACAATAAGTTTTTAAAATACATTGCAATAGCTTATATTGAAACTATTCGTGGAACACCTTTAATTGTGCAAGTTATGTTTTTGTATTTTGGTCTTCCTCTTGCACTTGGTATGCGTATTCCTCCTATTACAGCGGGTATTGTCGCTATTGGTATTAATGCTGGGGCTTATATTTCAGAAATTGTACGTGGAGCAATTATTTCTATTGATCATGGGCAAGAAGAAGCTGCTCGCTCTACTGGATTAAATAAATTTCAAACAATGCTCTATGTTATTTGGCCTCAAGCTTTTAGACGTATGATACCACCTCTTGGCAACCAATTTATTATTTCTTTAAAAGATACTTCATTACTTGTTGTTATTGGTGTTGCAGAACTTACAAGACGTGGTCAAGAAATTATTGCTATCAACTTTAGAGCTTTTGAAATTTGGCTTGCTGTTGCTATTTTATATTTGTGTTTAACTCTTAGCCTTTCTTATATTTTAAGAGTAATCGAAAGAAGACTTAATGCAAAAGTTCTAAAAAGAAAATTATAAAGATTTATTATGGAAAGAGCAAAAATCCATCTTCTACCTTCAGAACTTCGTAATCAAATTGCTGCTGGCGAAGTGGTGGAACGTCCTGCAAGTGTTGTTAAAGAACTTGTGGAAAATGCTCTTGACGCAAAAGCTACTGACATTGAAGTTCGTATAGAAGACGGAGGACAAAGTCTTATATCTGTGCAAGATAATGGCATAGGTATTCCACAAGATGAACTTGAACTTGCTGTAACTCGTCATGCTACAAGTAAACTTCAAACAGTAAGTGATTTATCCCATATTCTTTCATACGGATTCAGAGGTGAGGCTTTACCAAGCATTGCCTCTGTTTCTCGTTTTCGTATTATATCAAAAACAAAAGATGATGATATAGCACACGAACTTTCTGTAAATTTTGGTGATATTGCAGAAAATGTTCCAGCAAGTTTAAGACAAGGAACATTAATTGAAGTTCGTGATTTATTTTTTAATATTCCTGCTCGTCTTAAATTTCTTAAAAATCCTGCAACAGAATTAAAACGTGCAACAGAATTATTTATTCGTTTGGCTTTAGGTGCTGATAATGTTGCTATGCGTCTTTTTGCTGGTACTCGTCAAGTTATAGAATTTTTTGATTTTGAAGATAAAAAACAAAAACTTGCAAAAATTTGGTCTCAAGCAATTATTGAAGAATTAGTTCCTGTGAATTATGAAAATTATGGAATAAAAATTCATGGGTATATTTCTAACCCTCGTTCTGTGCAACCTCGTGCTGATCGTATGTTACTGTATGTAAATGGACGAGCTGTAAGTGATAAAATTATTTTAAAGGCAGTTCGACAAGCATATTTAGGAAAAATAACAACACGCGATTATCCTCAATGTTTACTTTTTTTAGAAATTGATCCAAGAGAAATTGATGTAAATGTTCACCCTGCTAAAAGTGAAGTGCGTTTTCGTGATGAAAAAGCACTTTTTGGCGTTATAACTAAAGCTGTAAATAATGCTTTAGCTGATTGTGAAGATTTTTTTAGTGTTAAAGATTTACAAAAAGAAGAAATAACACAACAAGCACAATTAGGTGATTTATATCAACCAACTACAAACATTATAAATAATAATAACGAGCCAAAGCCTCTTGGCTTTTGGGGTAATGCAGATAAAGAAACAAGACTTTCTTTTGCAAAAGAAAATCAACAAAATGTGGATAGTCTTGCTTTTGAAGAACATATTTTGCAAAAAAATTCTATAATTGAGCAACAAGAAAAAGATATACAGACTTCTTCTTTTGTTTCTAATAAAGAAGTTTCTTATGTACATTCTTCTGTTGCTGACCCAATTTCAGATATTTTCACAGAAAAAGAAAAAAATATTTCTTGGCACGTAAAAGAAAAAGGGGAAAATATTGTTCCTCTTTCAAAAGATTTTTCAGAAAAAAAACAAGAAACAGTTTTTTCTAATAGTTTTGAAAATAAAAATGTTGCACCAAAAGAAAATACAGAGAGTTTTAATTTACCTTATGGCTTAGAGTATTTAGGGCAAGTTGCAGAAACATATCTTATTATAAAAAAAGATGATAATGCGTTAATGCTTTTAGATCAGCATGCAGCACATGAACGTATTTTATACGAAGAAATGAAAAAAGGTATTATTCAGACACAAGGGCTTTTATGTCCCATTGAATTACCTTTGCACAAAAGTGAAGAATCTCGATTTTTTGATGTTTCCCAAACATTAAAAGAATTAGGTTTTATAATTTCTTATGAACAAAAAGAACAAGGAATGATTTTATCCATTGAAGCTATTCCAAGTTCTTTTGATAGAATTGTTGCAACAGGCTTTTTAAAGGAAATTTTAGCAGAACGACTTGATAATATGGATAGTTTATGGGTTCAACATGCTTGTAAATCAGCGATTAAAGCTAATACTCCACTTGATAGAGCTGCTGCAATTAAATTAATTGTGCAATGGTTAGCAACTGAAGAACCTGATAATTGTCCACACGGGCGACCTGCTGTATTACATTTTTCTGCATTAGATTTAGAAAAAATGTTTAAAAGAAAATTCTAATATTTTTTAGGTGTTAATAATTTTTGAAGGTAAAAGCTCTTTTTATGTGAAAAAGAGCTTTTTTTTAGTGAAATAGGGTGTGTTTCTAAATTAATTCTTTTCTTGTTTATATAATATTTTCTTTTTTATTCTACTATTACATAATACCACGTTTAATAAGGGGCTTCTCCCCTTAGACCCGACCAAAGGGGAAACGAGGGGCAAGCCCCTTGTGTTTTCCCCCTTTGGAAACCCGAACGCAAACCCCTTTACGCTCCATACTTTTACGCGAGCTTTGCCCGCTCCAAAGAATGTCGCTTTTATTCCCATAACTCATTAAATAAAACAGTATTTTTATAAGGGCATTGTCCTAATACGTTTCACTCTCTGTAAGCGAGGAGCAAAGCGACTTGCTGAAAGAGTGTGAAACAAGGGGGGCATTGCTCGGGGGTGCAGCGGTAGCCGTTGGCGAAGAATGAGCTTTACGGATAGCGACAGCGGTTTACATAAGTTAATTTTGTGTAACTAGTGTGTTTTCAAATTATTTAGAATTACTTTAACGTATTAGGCTTATAAAATAAATTACAGATCAAGACAGTGTACCCCCATGCCCCCTAAATTAGGCATTAATAAAAGTTTTTTTCTTAAGCTCTTTTCTCAAAATTTTTTACATAAATGAAGTTAAAGAATATGATAAAAGTGTGCCATAAGTTAGTATGGAGTATAATCTTTAGGTAGTGTGTATAATGTATAATGTATACATTATGTAAAATAAAATAGAAGAAACTATAAGAATATCTATGTTGTTAAAATGTTAGATATAAAAAAATGTAGGAAGAATATATATTAAAAATATTTTTAATAAACTTTCTCTAAAATTTCATAAAATCTCTTGACTAAAAATTTTATTTGTGCCAAATATAACATATAGCATTACAAGTGCTATGCTTCTTAGAATTAGTGAGGATTTTTTAATGGCAAAGTCTATTTATGTTGGCAATTTACCTTGGTCTACAACAGAAGAACAAGTAAAAGCTCTTTTTGAAGAATTTGGAAAAGTTCAATCAGTAAAACTTATTAATGATCGTGAAACAGGTCGTGCACGTGGTTTTGGTTTTGTTGAGATGGAAGATAATGATGCATTATCTGCTATCGAAAAACTTAATAATTCCGTGTATGGTGGACGTACATTAAAAGTTAATGAGGCTAATCCAAGAGCTCCAAAAGCATAAAATTTAAGCGTTATTTGAGTAAAATTTAAAGACTATCATGTGATAGTCTTTTTTTATTATATGTTTTGTTTATTCTTTCACAAAATAAATACGATATTTTTTATATATAAGAAAATTGTAGATTAAAAATTTATGAGAAAAGAGTTTAAGAGGGAACTTTTTTAAAAGCTCTCCTCTTAAAATAATTTAAGGGTATAGCCTAATATTCTTTTCCTCGTTTTTTCATTGCTTGCATACCACCAGCAGAGTTTACAGATTGTATACCTTTTGCTTTTAATTTTAATTGACATTCATAGGCTCTTGTGCCTGAATTACAAATAATAGCGATGTTTTTATTAAGTGGAACTTTTTCAAGGTCTTTTTCAAAAGTTTCTAGTGAAGTTGCATAAAAATAATTTGGATATTTTTCTTCTAACTTTTTAGGGTCAAGACCTGGTCTAGCATCAAGGAAAACATAATTATTTGTTTCTTTTTGGGCAAAAAGTTCATCAAATTCTTGTGGAGTAATAAATTTTGCAAGACCTGTAACAATATTATCTGCAACATTTCCACAAGCATTAAAAACGTCCATTGCAGATGCAAATGGTGGTGAATAAGAAACTTCTGCATTTGAAAGATCATGTAATGTTGGTTTGCCTATTTGAAGCATAACAGCCATAGCATCAATACGAGCTTTTAGTGCTGTACCATCTTCACAATATCCTTGCATTCCTAAAATACGGCGTGTTTTTTTATCTACAACAACCTCTAAGCTCATCATAGATTTTTCAGGATAAAAATGTGCTCTATCAAGTTGTTCCATAGAGATGGAAATGGCATCAAAACCAGCTTTTTTTGCTAGATCTTCGTTGAGACCTGTACCAGAAACTGTTCCATTATTAAGTTTCATGATCCATGTGCCAACAGCTCCAGGAAAAGTTTCCATACCAATAATAGGATTGCCTCCAGCAACATTTGTTCCAATAATGCGTCCTTGTCTATTTGCCATAGACCCCATTGGGAGGTTCATTTCTTGGTTACTAATAAGGTTTTTAAGTGCAATTAAATCACCGCCTGCATAAATATTAGGATCTGATGTTTGTAAATATTCATTTACAAGCACACCATATTTAGCGTGGCAAGCAAGTCCTGCTTTTTCTGCTAATTCCATATTAGGTCTTATACCCATAGCCAAAATAACATGATCTGCTTTAATTCTGTGATTTGATGTTACAACTTCGCAAACAGCTCCATTTTCATTTCCAACAAATTCAAGAATTTCTTCTTCAGAAATAATATTGATATTTGCTTGAGATAAATCATTTTTTATCATATCAGAAATAGTAGGAGAAACAAGGCTTGGGAGCATACGAGGAGAACGCTTAATAAGAGTGCAATTTATACCCCACATATCTGATAAGCCAACTGCAATTTCAATAGCAGAAAAACCAGCTCCAATAATAACAATATCATTCATGCCTTTTTCACAATGCTGACGAATAGCTTGTGCATCTTCAAGACCTGCTATGGTAGTAATATTTTTAAGCTCTAGTCCTTTTACTTTTGGTAAAATTGGCGTGCTACCCATACCAAGCACTAATTCATCATAATAGATTTTTTCTTGTTGTTTTGTGTCAAGATTTTCTACTAATACATATTTTTCTTGACGGTTAATTTCAAGAGCTTTTGTTCTAATTTTTACATGATCAATTTCTTTTGCTTCAGTAAAAAATTGAGGGTTACGCAAAACATTTGCACTTGTTTTTTGTAATTCATCAATGTGTTCAACTTCAGAAGATAAATAATAGGGCATTCCACAACCACCATAGGAAATAAAACTTCCTTGATCTATCATGGTAATTTCTGTATTGGGATTTAATCGTTTGCAACGTGTTGCTACTTTTGTACCAAGTGCAACCGCTCCAATTATAAGAATTTTTTTATGCATAATAACTCCAATATATATTATACTTTTTATTGTTAAAATAAGAATACCTTGTTCTAACCAAAAAGAAAAGATATAGCTATTTAATTATTTTTTCTTTTTTATGTAGGGTGTGTTTCAAAATTAATTTTTTTTCTTGTTTATATAATATTTTCTTCTTTATTCTACTGTTACATAGTATCATGTTTAATAAGGGGCTTCACCCCTTAGACCCGAGCAGGGTGGTAAGCTAACGGGGG
>JAHHTE010000043.1 GCA_020024815.1 Mailhella sp. | reverse complement strand
TTTCTAAAAACAAAAAATAACACAACTTACTAAAAGATTATGGAATTAAGAGAAATTGCTCGAAATTACAGTAATAGCCGTTAGTAAAGATAAATTTAGTGAATAAGAAAAATAAAATTTCAATAGATAACTAACCGGCATAATCTATTACACATTATAACAAGACATAAAAAAATTTCTTTTGCATACAAAAGAAATTTTTATTTTAAAAAGTTTTGTAAAGGGGTTTTAGGGGGAGAAACTTTTTCAAAAGTTTTCCCCCTAAGAAAACGCAATATACAAAAAAAGCTACCATATTGGTAGCTTTTTTATAGAAATAAAAAATATTACTTATTGATGTGCAACAGCAGCATGAACACGTTCTTTTACATTATCATTTGGTCCTAAAACAGCAGTAGCTGTAAAGATAACGTCTGTTGAACTATTTAATGCTGTTTCTGTTGAATCTTGAAGTACACCAATAATAAATCCTACACCAACAACTTGTAATGCAATATCATTGCTAATACCAAAAAGACTACAAGCAAGAGGAATAAGCATTAAAGATCCACCTGCAATACCTGAAGCACCGCAAGCACAAAGTGAAGCTACAATACTAAGTAATAAAGCTGAAAAAATATCAACATGAATATCTAATGTTGTTGCAGCTGCCAAAGTAAGAACTGTAATAGTAATAGCAGCACCAGCCATATTAATAGTTGCACCTAAAGGAATAGAAATTGCGTATGTTCCTTCTGGAAGATTAAGACGACGACAAAGATCCATATTTACAGGAATATTTGCAGCAGAGGAGCGAGTAAAGAACGCTGTAACACCACTATTTTTTATACAAAACCAAACAAGAGGGAATGGATTTTGACGAACTTTCAAATAAACAAAAATTGGGTTTATCACAAAAGCAACAAAGAACATTGCTCCAAGAAGCACAGCTAATAAATGTGCATAGCCATAAAGAACTTCAACACCAAATTGTCCAACAACAGAATACACAAGTCCAAAAATACCGAAAGGAGCAGTTCTAACAATCATTCTAACTATATCAGAAACACAATGCCCTAAATCAATAATAAATCTTCTTGTTGTATCAGCAGCATGTTGGAAAGCAAGACCAAAAGCAACAGCCCAAAAGATAAGAGAAATATAGTTTGCTTGAGATAAGGCAGTAACAGGGTTTGAAACAACTTGAGTAATCAAATTCTTTAAAACAGCACTTACGCTACCAGCATTTTCACTTGCAGCTTGAGCTGCTTCTGCTAATTGTAAAGTTGTGGGAAATAAAAAACTTGCAACAACAGCAACCAAAGCAGCAGCAAAAGTACCTAATAAGTATAAAACAATTAATGGTTTTATGCTTGTTTCTGTACCTTTTTCATGTTGCGTAATAGATGCGCATACAAGAACAAAAACCAAAATTGGTGCAATAGCTTTTAAAGCACCAACAAATAAATCACCCAAAATGGTAAAATAAGATGCATACGCTGGAAGTGATACACCTAAAAAAACTGCCAACACCATACTAATACAAATTAGTAAAATAAGTGAGGTTGACATATACCAGTTAAAGGCAGAACGAAAAATACTAGAATTTGAAGTACCCATACAAACCTCTCGTGTATTTTTGTAAAAATGAATTTACGAATTTTTGTATAGGATAAAAAGAAAAAATAGGCAAGAATAAAACAAAAATAAAAAGTTTTCTACACTTTTGTTATTTACTTTCTTTTAATACCAATAACATTCGGAAGTAAAATTATTCCTTTTAGAAAAAGTTTTATATTATCATTTACTTGCCATAAAAAAGTCTTTTGTCCTTGATAGAGCATAGCAGCCTCTGTTCCCCCCTCTAAATACATAGCTCTTTTTATATTTAATTGTTTGCTTTTTCTTAGTGCAAGGATAAATTCATTAATAGTAATCGGATTAGATGCATACATTAATAAAATTCGTCCTTGTGCATCTTCTCCTAAAGAAGCAATTGAATGTCGTCTTTGTCCTGACCAAACATGATTATCATTATTTGTTAGTTCTAATAATTGAAAATTTTGCACAACAACTTGATATTTATCAAGAACTGTTGTAATTTTTTGTTTTTCGTTACTTTGAATAAACCGTGAAAAATGAGGTTCATTACTATAAATAATGGCTACATTTGGAATTTTACCCTTATATTTTTCATAAGGATTTGCTAAAAAAAATGCACCTAGATTTTTTCCAATATGAGAATTACTATATTTATTTTTCTTTTTTAAATATCCAATACTTGAAATATTATCAGGTAAATACATAGAAGCATTTATAACTGCCAATAAATTATAATCTCTAAGCCAACCATATAAACTTCGTTTTACAGTATTATCAATAGTAACACCATACACAGAAAATTCAAAAAAATCAGGATCAAAGCGTAATACATCAAAAGAAATATTAACTGGCAATTTTGCATTATTTTCTCTTTCTATCATTATTGTTTCAGAAATTCGATTAAATGATAACCCTTTCTCCACTTCTTGCCATGTATTGATTAATAATTCATCAAAGGGAAATTCTATTTTTTTCGTATCACTATCTTTATAATTACTTGCTTTTACAGGATAAATAATAAAAACAAAACTCAATATAAAAACAAACATAGAATAAATAATATAAACTGAATAACTTTTTTTATTCATAAAAATTCATACGTAATAGTTAATTTTTAATAAACTATATTGACAATAAGCAAGCTACTTGGTACATAGAATATATGTTTTACGGTTTTCTGTAAAGTTATAAGCTTTATAGTGAAGGCGTTCTTCTTCCCTGTTGATTTTGGGAAAACTTATAGTTGAAGCGAGATGATTATGCAAAAAGAACTTGTAGAGTATATCACTAAATCTCTAGTTGATAATCCTGACAGTGTAAAAGTTCGTGAAATCGAAGGTGAACAAACTTCTGTTCTTGAGTTAACCGTTGCAAAGGAAGATCTTGGTAAAGTTATTGGTAAACAAGGTCGTACTGCTCGTGCTATTCGCACTTTACTTGGAGCTGTATCTGCAAAAACTCGCAAACGTGTTGTATTAGAAATTTTAGAATAATGAATTTAGATAACTCCTTTGTTTTTATTGGTAAACTTACACGTCCGCATGGTATTTCTGGTGAAATTTGTGCTCAATACTTTGCAGAATCCTTTGATTATTTAAAAAAAAGCCAAATTTTACTCAAAGCTGGTAAATTAGCTCCTAAACCATGCAAAGTTATCAGTTTTAAAGAACAAGGAAATATTATTATCCTAAAAATTCAAGGTATAAATAGTAGAACAGAAGCTGAATTATACCGAAACTATGATATAGTTATTGACGAAAAACTTCTTACACAAGAAGATGTTGACGCTATGGAAGAGGAAGAATCTGCTCCATACCTTCATCATATTATCGGTGCAACAGCTTTTCACGGTTCAAAAAACCTTGGTAAAATAGAAGAAATATCTTTTCCAGCAGGGCAAGAAATTTGGTTTATCCGTAACGGTACAAACGAAATTCTTTACCCTGCTGTATCTCAATTTATAGATCATTATGATTTAGATAATAATGCTGTTTATCTCAATCCTCCAACAGGACTTTTAGATATTTATCTAAATGAACAAGATAATGCTTGTGATGAAATTCAAGCACCTAAAAAACGTTATAAAAAATCTCAATCATCACAAAAAAAATAATTTCGTATGCATTATCATCTTATCACTCTTTTTCCTGAATGGTTTACCTCTCCATTAAATACAGCTCTTTTTGCAAAAGCAAATAAAGCTGGTATTGTTAGTGTTGATTATATTAATCCTCGTGATTTTACTGAAAATAAACACAAAAAAGTTGACGATAGCCCTTATGGTGGTGGGCCGGGCATGGTGCTTATGACACAGCCTATTTTAGATGCCGTAAAATCCATTGAAAAAGCAGGAAAACAAACAGGATCAATTATTATCTTAACCCCAACAGGTGAACCATTAACACAAAAAATTGCCCATGAACTTGCACAAGAAGAAAATTTAACTCTTATTTGTGGACGATATGAAGGTTTTGATGAAAGAATTTATGATCTTTTACCAATACGTCGCATTAGTGTAGGTGAAGCAATTCTTAATGGTGGTGAAGTTGCAGCCCTTGCAGTAATTGAAGCAACAGCACGCTTACAAGCTGGCTATATGGGAAAAGAAGAATCAGGAGAAGATGAAAGTTATAGTAATAATCTTTTAGAATATCCTCATTATACGCGTCCAGATAATTTTATGGGACTAAAAGTTCCTAAAGAATTACAAAATGGTAATCATAGTGAAATTAATACTTGGCGAAGAAAATCTTCTTTGCAAATGACATTAAAACATAGACCTGATTTACTCAATAATGCACAATTATCTGAACAAGATAGAGTATTTTTAAATGAAATAAAAAATACTAATTTAGGAAAAAATATCCATATTGCTCTTGTGCATTACCCTATTTTGTTAAAAAATAATACAGTTGGTTCAAGCTCTGTTACCAATTTAGATTTACATGATATTGCAAGAATTTCATGTACTTATGGTATAAGTTCTTTACAAATTGTAAGTCCAATTCAAGATCAAAAACTTCTTGTACAAGAATTACTTGATCACTGGGTTCATGGTGAAGGTGCAAAGACAAATCCAGATCGAAGTCAAGCATTAAAACGAATTCACCTTGCTGACTCCTTAAAACAAGCAAAAGAAAATATTACAGCAATAAGTGGCAAAGAACCACTTCTTATTGGCACAAGTGCAAAAGCTGAACGCGACAAAAAAGGCAGAGAAAAAAGACTTGCTACCCCATTTCAAGAAATAAAAAATTTAGCAAAAAATAATACTCTACTTATTGTACTTGGCACAAGTCATGGTTTAGCCCCTGAAGCTTTAGCAAAATGTGATTATATTCTTCCTCCTTTACGTTATCTTGGTACATATAATCATTTACCTGTTCGTGCTGCTTGTGCAATTATTTTAGATAGACTTTTAGGCGATTTAGATTAATTTAAAATTTTCTTATTAAAACTATTGCTTTTTTTTGTATAACTGATAATAAAAAACGTTCGAGTGAGCAATTATTCCTTAATGCCGACTTCCGACGGTTAAAGCAAAAAAATTTTTTTCCATACAAAAAATTAAGTTGCTTTTATTAGAAAAATAGGTAATAAGTACTGCTTGCCTGTGGCATTAGAAAACATCTGTTGTATAATACAACTATAATATGATAAATTCCTCGCAAGGAGAGGCAAAATGAATATTATCAGAAAGATTGAAAGCGAACACTTACGTACTGATATTCCTCAGTTCCGTGCAGGTGATACTATTAAAGTTCACCTTAGAATTGTAGAAGGCGAAAAAGAACGTATCCAAGTATTCCAAGGTAACGTTATCCGTATTCAACGTGGCACAACTAATGCTTCTTTTACAGTTCGTAAAATTTCCGATGGCGTTGGTGTAGAACGTATTCTTCCTTTACATTCTCCATTTATTGATCACATTGACGTTGTTGTACGTGGTCGTGTACGTCGCTCTCGTCTTTACTACCTTCGCAATCTTCGTGGTAAAGCTGCTCGTATTAAACCAAGAAACAATTTCTAAGAATAATTGTTCACCCATTTTCTCCTTTGATGGGTATAAATATCATGCCCCTCCCGATTATGTCGGGTAGGGGTTTTTGTGTTTGGGGAATACATGGCTAAGAAAAAAGAACTTATTCATCATGGTATTTTATTTCGTCCTACAAATTTATCTAATGAATCCATTGTAGTTGGCGTAGATGAAGTAGGACGTGGTTGTTTGGCTGGTCCTGTTGTTGCAGGGGCTGTTGTATTTCCTAAAGGTTTTGATTTAATTGGGCTTGATGATTCTAAAAAATTATCTGAAAAAGAACGATTAAGTTTAGATACTGATATAAAAGAACTTGCTTGGGCATGGGGTATTGGTCTTGTATGGATGAAAACCATACAAGAAATTAATATATTGCAAGCAAGTTTATTAGCCATGACACGATCTATTGCTGCTCTTAAATACAATTATCCCAAAGTTGACCCTAAAATATATCTTGTTGATGGCACTTTTACTATTCCACAATTTTATCTTAATGAATATTCCCTTTCCCCTGTTTCACAAAAAAGTATCATTCAAGGCGATGCATTAGAACCAAGTATTTCTGCTGCCTCCATAATTGCCAAAAATTTTCGTGATAAATTAATGATAAAAATGCATAATCGCTATCCTGAATATGGCTTTGCATCACATAAAGGCTATGGAACAAAAGAACATAGAGCAGCATTATTAAAATTTGGTCCTTGCCCTTTACATAGAATGGATTTTAAATCTGTACGTCCACAAACCTTAGAACAAGGTTCATTATGCTAAAAACCATTTTAGCTAAACTCAAAAACATACAAGGTGATGTTGGCAAAATTGGTGAAAAAAAAGCACTACAATTTTTACAAAAAAAAGGTTATACAGTTTTAGAACAAAATTTTAAAGCACATCCACATGAAATAGATATTATTTGTTATGATCCACATAATAAAGAAATTGTTTTTGTTGAAGTTAAAACAAGAATAAATGATAATATCGAAAATAATTTTGAAGCCTTTCATCAAAAAAAACAAAATAATATAAAAAAATGTGCTGAAAAATATTTATCTAAAACCCAAAATTGGGATAAGCCTTGTCGTTTTGATTTAATTTGTATTAATGGAACAAAGTATCAAGTGGAGCATTTTACCAATGTCATTGAATAACGATCAAAAAGGAATACTCTACATTATTGCAACCCCTTTGGGAAATGAAGAAGATTTATCTCCAAGAGCAAGAAAAATATTAGAAAGTGTACCTCTTATTTTAGCAGAAGATACAAAAAGAGCTGGATTAAATTTTGCACGTTGGCAAATAAAAGCAGAACGATTTATCAGTTTTAATGATCACAGCGAAGAAAAAAAAATTGAATTTGCACTCAATTTTTTAGAAACAGGAAAAAATATAGCATTAATATCTGATGCAGGAATGCCAATACTTTCTGATCCTGGTTATTTAATAGTTAAAGCTTGTCGAGAAAAAAATATAAAAATTTCTGTAATTCCAGGTCCTTGTGCACCTGTTACAGCATTAGCAGGTAGTGGTATTGCTCCACAACCATTTACGTTTTTTGGATTTTTACCAAGAAAAACAAATGACATAGAAAAAACCATTGCACCATTTGCAAAAATTTCTGTAAGCCTTATTTTTTTTGATAGAAAAGATAGAATACATGAAACTTTATCCTTTCTTTATACTCTTCTTGGTAATCGAGAAGTTTGTATAGCTCGTGAACTTACAAAAGAATATGAAGAATATATAAACTTTCCATTAAATGCTATTCCAAATCTTGATACTTTATTAGGTGAAATTACTGTTATTATAGGCCCCCCCATAGAAATAAGCCAATCAACAAAAGAAGAAGTTTTAAACCTTTTACAAAAAGAAAAAGCATTAGGTGGTACAACAAAAAACATAGCTAAACGTGTTCAAAGTCAATGCTATGGTTGGACAACAAGTGAAATTTACGCTCTTGCAACACGCGATTAAAGGAATATACAATGTCAAAAAAAACTAAAAGTCCCTCTTTACTTGCCGAAAATAGAAAAGCAAGACAATATTATGAATTATTAGAATTTTTTGAAGCAGGAATACAACTTACTGGCCCTGAAGTAAAAAGCATACGTCAAGGAAAAGTAAATTTTGGCGATAGTTATATTGATTTTTCAAGTGGTGAAGCTTTTGTTTGTAGTATGCATATAAGCCCTTATGATAATGCTGGCTATATGGTACAAGAACCAGATAGAAACAGAAAACTCTTACTCCATTCAAAAGAAATATCACTATTAACAGCAAAAGTTGAACAAAAAGGCTTAACCGTTGTTCCTTTGAAAATGTATTTAAAACATGGCAAAATAAAATTAGAAATTGCTTTAGCTCGTGGTAGAAAACTCCATGATCAAAGAGATGAACTCAAAAGAAGAGCTGAAACTCGTGATTTAGAACGTGAACTTGCAAGAAATTAATATAAAATTCTTGCAATAAAAAATTATAACTTTTTATAGTAGTACCTTTTCAAAAACTATAAAATAATAAAACAATATAAAAATAGAGCTTATAATAAACTAATAAAAACATAAAAATTATACCTTGCAAGCCATAAATGCATAGGCTATACTATTTGACAGCAATATATAACCATTGCAATAAGATACAAGGAATTGCTATGAATCTTACAAAATATAGTCGGATTGTTTCTTTTTTTCTTTTTTTATTAACACTTAGCTCATGTATTCAACAGCTTCCTCTTGCAGATAATATTCTACAAAATGAAGTTGAAAGCTTTATGCAAAGCCTTGTTGGTAAAACCTCACAAGAACAAAGTGAAATTGCTGCAAAAGTTTGGTCAAATAGTGCTAAAAGCATGAAAGTACGTGATCGTGCTACCTATATTTTAGCAAGCCGTAATAATAAACATACAAAAGTTGCACAAAGTTCTTTAAATGCTCAATATTATCAATCAGATAATAACTATAAAAAATATATGGAAGAAACCTTTTTCCATGATTTAAATGGTGCTTCCAATGCAGATATTTCTGCAAATCTTAAGCTTATTACTCCTAATTTAGAACCACGTTTCCCTTATAATATGCTCATTTTTACAGCAGCAAAACGTGATCTTCTCCCTAATAGCAAAGCTATTTTAGAAAAATTTAAAACACATAACTACTTCAAAAGTCCTGTTATTACACTAGAAAAAACACCTTCAGCAAATTATGTTACAGCTAAAGGTGGCGTTGTTGCTATGCTTTTACCCCAAAGTGGTACATATTCTTCTATTTCTAAACAAATTAGAATGGGAGCTGAAATAGCTCAAACTCTCTTACAGCAACAAGGTATCAACTGGCAAATTATTTATGTTGATACTCAAGATCCAAATTGGTTACAATATTTACAAAATTTACCAAAAGGATGTGTAGTTGTTGGTGGTCCATTACAAACAAATATCTATCAACAACTTGTTATCAATAAATTGGTAGAAGAAAGAGCCTATTTTACCTTTTTATCACGTCTTCCTGATCCAAATCGTGAAGGCATAGAAGCATGGCGTTTCTTTACAAGTCAAGAAGATCAAATTAGTGCTGTTTTAAGAACTGCAAAAAATGATTTAGGCATTACTCGTTTTGGTTCTTTTTATCCTAGCACTAGCTATGGTAAAGCTATGAATAATCTTTTTACCAAAATGGCACAAGAACGAGGTATGACTGTTTATAGTAAGTCCTACCCCTCCAATGACTACAAAGCTTGGAATAAAATCTCACAAGAATTTTTAGATACAAGAACTCCACAAAAAGGAAAACTCCCTATTGCAAGACGTCCTATTGATGCAATTTTCTTCCCTGATGTATGGAAACAAATGGATTTTCTCATCTCCTATATGCATTATTATGGTGGACATAAAAAAGTTATGTTTGGCACTTCCCTTTGGGAACAAAGCTTAAACCATGCAATAAATATTAACCCAGAAACTTTTGGAATGACCCTTTTCCCTGTTTCTTATGACCCATATAGAGAAAGCCCTTATAAAGAATTTTTTGAAAAAGAATTAAGTAAACGCAACAGCATAGGTACTGACTGGATAGAATTAGGCTTTGATTTTGTTCTATTATCTAGTCGTTTACAATTAGATAAAAAACTTCCTGCTGGTGAAATAAATAAAATGCTTTATTCTTTAAAAGTTGACTATCTTGGAGCACCTTTTATTTATTCTTCTAATGGTAAAGTTTTCCGTGAACTTATTATGAATCTTCCTGCACGTAGTGGTCGTATGCCTTATGATAAAGAAACTTTTCTTGAATACAAAAAAACAGGAAAAGAATTACCAAACCTTGATGAAATTACAAAAGAAAATAGAGAAAAAGAAAAACAAGAAGATGAACTTGATTTATTAATTAACTCTATTTTAAACTAGAACTTTCACTAAAAATAAAATTGGAATAGAAAATAACGGAGAAATGTATGTCCATATCAACCCAAGAATTAAACCACCTTTGCAAACTTGCAAAGCTTTCACCTGATGAACAAACTCTAACAAAAATAAATTCTCAATTTACTGATATTATAAATTATATTGACACATTATCTGAAGCAAATACTGAAGGTGTTGCTCCTTTATATTCTCCTGTTTTCCATGAAAGTGCAGTTAGAGAAGATAAAGCAACAAGAAGACAAACTCCTGACCAAATATTGAAAAATGCTCCTGAAACTGATGGAACATACTTTATTGTTCCACGTATTGTAGAAGGTAACTAATTGAGGTAATTATGATTAATTCCAGTATCACAGAAATAAAAAAACGCCTTGCAAAAAAAGAAATAAATGCAACTGAACTTACAAAAGCTTGCCTTGAACAAATAAATAAAACAGATGATACCTTAGGGGCATTTATTAATCTTTATCCAGAAGAAGCTTTAAAAAAAGCTCAAGAACTTGACCAAAAAGGATATAACCCAGATCAAGCTCTTTGGGGTATTCCTGTTTCTGTAAAAGATGCCCTTGCAACAAAAAATATGCGTACAACAGCAGGCTCAAAAATATTAGAAACTTTTACCCCTCCATATTCTGCTTATGTTGTTGAAGAACTTGAAAAAGCAGGTGCAATTATTTTAGGTAAAAATAATATGGACGAATTTGCTATGGGTAGTACCTGTGAAAATTCTGCATATAAAAAAGGTTCTAATCCATGGAATACAGATTGTGTTGCAGGTGGCTCTAGTGGTGGATCTGCAATTTCAGTTGCAAGTTGTCAATGCTTTGCGTCTCTAGGTACTGATACAGGTGGCTCTATTCGTCAACCAGCGTCTTTATGTGGTATTGTAGGATTAAAACCTACATACGGTAGAGTTTCTCGTTATGGTTTATTAGCGTATGCATCTTCTTTAGACCAAATTGGACCTTTTGCCCGTACAGTTGAAGATACAGCTCTTATGCTTTCTGTTATTGCAGGACACGATGAACGCGATAGTACCTCATCTCCTCGTGCTAAAGAAGATTTTACAAAATACTTTGAAAATCCTCAAAAAGATTTACAAGGCATAACCATTGGTTTACCTAAAGAATTTTTTGAAAATAAAGCAATGGATAATGAAGTTGCAAAACTTTGCCAACAAACCATTGAAGAAGCACAAAAAATAGGAGCAAAAGTAAAAGAAGTTTCCATGCCAAACTTAGCTTATTCTATTGCATCTTATTACATTATTGCATCTGCTGAAGCTAGCTCAAACCTTGCTCGCTACGATGGTATTCGTTACGGTCATCGTACCAATCAACCAAAAGATTTAGATGAATTATATAGAATGTCCAGAACAGAAGGTTTTGGGGAAGAAGTACAACGCCGTATCCTTTTAGGTACATACGTGCTTTCTGCTGGTTATTATGATGCATATTATAAAAAAGCAGCTCAAGTACGCCGTCTTATTCGTGAAGATTACGAAAATGCATTAAAAGAATGTGATGTTCTTCTTGCACCTGTATCCCCTATTGTTGCTTGGAAAAAAGGAAGTGTTACCGATCCATTACAAATGTATCAAATGGATATTTTTACACTTTCTCTCAATTTATCAGGTTTACCAGGATTATCTATTCCTGTTGGCATGGCTCATAATATGCCAGTTGGAATGCAAATCTTTGGTTCTGCTTTTGATGAGGCAAAACTTTTCCAAGTAGGCCATAGTTTAGTTGAACATTTAGGAACAAATAATCAATATAAACTCTAAAACGAGGTAGTAAAAATGACTTATAAGGCATACGATTCTTTACCTTTTTATCCTGGTCCTGTTACAGTGCATCCTGAAATTGCAAAAGCAATGTATCAAGACTTTGCTCCACCTCGTTTTGGAATGGAGTACACAGAACTTTATATTGATCTTGCAAATAAAATTCAAAAAATTTGTAAAACAAATAATGAAGTAATTTTTCCAACTGGTGAAGCAATGGTTGGACTTTGGGGAGCTTTAAAAAGTTGTTTAAAGCCAGGTGATAGCATTGTTACTGTTGGAACTGGTGTTTTTGGTGATGGCTTTGCAGACATGGCAGAAAGTATTGGTTGCAAAGTTGAAAAAATCTCCTTGCCTTATAATTCTACTATTACTCCAGAATCTCTTGTTTTAGTTGATGAAGCAATTAAACGTTCTAATCCTGTAATGATTACTGCTGTTCATTGCGAAACCCCTTCTGGAACGCTAAACCCTCTTGAAGAACTTGGTAAACTCAAAAAAGATCGCAAAGTTCCACTTTTTGTAGTAGATGCTGTTGCTAGTATGGGTGGTGCATTTATTGATGCAGATAAATGGAATTGTGATATTTTATTGGGTGGTTCTCAAAAATGCTTCTCTTGCCCTCCTTATATGGGAATAATGGCTGTAAGTGAAACAGCTTGGGACTTTGCCGAAAAAGTAAACTACTTAGGCTATGATTCCATTTTACCTTTCCATAATGCAACCAAAAATCCTATGAAATTTCCTTATACTCCTTGTTGGGTTGGTATAAAAGGACTACATAAATCAGCTCAACTTCTTGAACAAGAAGGTCTTGAAAATGTCTTTAAACGCCATGAAGATGTTGCTACTGTTTGCAGAAATGGTTTAAAAGAACTTGGTATAGCTCTTTGGACTCCTGCAAATGCTGTAAACTCTCCAACTTGTACTGCTGCCCTAATTCCTGAAGGCTTTGATTTCCAATCTTGGAAAATGGCATTAGCTAAAAAAGGTATGTATATTGCTGGAAGTTTTGGTCCAATGGACGGTAAAGTTTTCCGAATTGGACACATGGGAACTCAAGCATACTTAGATAGTATAAAAAAAGGTCTTAAAGTTATTGAAGAAGTTTTAAATGAAAAATAAATCTTAATAACATTAATAAGATATACAATAAAAC
>JAHHTE010000042.1 GCA_020024815.1 Mailhella sp. | reverse complement strand
AGTAAATACTATTTAGTTAACGGTTTATTATGATAGATAAAGCAAATTACACATTATATTAAAAGTTTTTGAAAGAGGGTTATAGGGGGAAAACTTTTGCAAAAGTTTTCCCCCTAGCAAACATAAAAATAAAAAAAGACGGCTTATGCCGTCTTTTTTTATTTTTCTAATTTTTCAAGTAATGGAGCTTTTTTATCCATACTCTTATTGCATTTTGTGCAACCAGAACAACCGCAAGGAGAACCTTTTTTCTTTACAATATAGAACAATACACGAATAACAACTAAAATTAATATTGTTCCAACAATAATATCACCTAGATTATTTTGTATAAATTCCATAAAACTTCTCCTTTTAGTTATTACTAAACCTTATAGGGGTTTTTACGGAAAAGCAAGAACAATACAAGTAAAATAACAATAAAGCCAACTACTGTTCCAAAAGTAAATACGCCTGTTTGAATAAATGTACCAATTTGATAAATAATAAGAGCTACAACATAAGCAAGCAAGCATTGGAAACCAATAGCAAATAATGTCCAACGAGCATTATTCATTTCACGTTTAATCGCACCCATTGCAGCAAAACAAGGAGCACAAAGTAAGTTGAAGATAAGGAATGAATAAGCTGAAATCTTTGTAAATTCATTTGCAAACATTGACCAATATTCAGCACCATCTTCTGCAACTTCACTAAATCCGTAAAGAACACCAAGAGTACCAACAACGTTTTCTTTTGCAATAAGACCTGTAATTGTACCAACTGTTGCTTGCCATGAACCAAAACCAACTGGAGCAAAAATTGGAGCAAAGAAGTTACCAATATTAGCAAGGAAACTATTGTTATTATCACTAACAGCAGTAATAGCACCATTTTCAAAGCCATAACCTTGTAAGAACCAAAGGATAATAGCAGAAAGTAAAATGATAGTAGTTGCTTTTTTAATGAAGGAGATACCACGTTCCCAAGTTACAAGTAAAATGTTAATTGGAGAAGGCATATGATATGCTGGCAATTCCATAACAAATGGACTTGGGTTTGAAGCAAAAAGTTTTGTTTTTTTCAAGATAATACCAGAAATAACAATAGCAAAAATACCCATAAAGTAAGCAGAAGGAGCAACCCACCATTCACCACCAAATAATGCACCAGCAATAAGAGCAATAATTGGGAGTTTAGCACTACAAGGGATAAAGGTAGTTGTAAGAATTGTCATTCTTCTATCACTTTCTGTTTCAACGGTACGAGAAGCCATAACACCTGGAATACCACAACCACTACCAATAAGCATTGGAATAAAGGACTTACCAGATAAACCAAATTTACGGAAAAGTTTATCCATAATAAAAGCAACACGTGCCATATATCCTACATCTTCCAAAATAGCTAAAAGGAAAGATACCATTAAAATTTGTGGTACGAAACCAAGAACAGCACCTACACCACCAACAATACCATCAACAACAAGTCCACTAAGCCATTCGCTTGTATTCATACTTTCAAGCCAACTACTTACATTACCTTGAACTATTTCTCCAATGATAACATCGTTAGTATAGTCTGTTGCATACGTACCTAATGTTGTCACAGAAATATAGTAAACAACAAAAATAATTGCAGCAAATATTGGAAGAGCTAAGAAACGGTTTGTTACTATGCTATCAACTTTATGAGACATAGAAACATGATCAGGATCTGCCTTTACAACAATATCCTTCATATTTTTAGTAACAAATAAGTAACGTTGGTTAATGATAATACTTTCAGCATCATCATCTAATGCTTTTTCGCATTGTTTGATATGTTCTTCAATATGATTCATCATATCATTATCGAATTTTAATTCTTCGATAACATTTTTATCACGTTCAAAAAGTTTTATAGCATACCAACGAATTTTGTCTTTGGGAACAGAATTTTCAATTAATTCTTCAATATGGGCAATAGCATGTTCAACATCACCTTCAAAAATAGATGGTAAATGTTCAACAACATCTCTTTTTTGTTGTGCAAGTTCTGCTGCTTTTAATACAGCTTCTTTTGAACCTTCTTTTAAAAGTGCAGAAGTTTCAAAAACAGGGCAACCAAAAATTTCAGAAAGTTTTTTAAGGTCAATTTTATCGCCACGTTTACGAATAACGTCAATCATATTAAGTGCGATAACAACAGGTAACCCAAGTTCTACTAATTGTGTAGTAAGATATAAGTTACGTTCAATATTACTAGCATCAACAATATTTAAAATAACATCTGGACCTTCATTAATAAGATAGTTTCTTGAAACAACTTCTTCAAGAGTATAAGGAGATAAAGAATAAATACCTGGTAAATCTTGAATTTGAATTTCTTTATTATCTCTAAAATAGCCTACTTTTTTTTCAACTGTAACCCCTGGCCAGTTACCAACATATTGATTACTACCAGTTAAATCATTAAACATAGTGGTTTTACCACTATTAGGGTTACCAGCTAATGCAATATTAATACTCATACTTATTAGCCTTCCAATTTTACTTCAATCATGGTTGCATCTTCTTTACGAAGGGATAATTGATATCCTCGTAATGTCATTTCAATAGGATCACCTAAAGGAGCTGTTCTAACTAACTTAATTTTACAATCTTTTGTAATCCCCATGTCCATAATCCGTCTTTTAATGGGCCCTTCACCGTGAATTTTAATTACGCTTACAGTACTACCCATTGGCGCATCTTTTAATGTATACATACTCTACCTACTATTAATTTACAAAAATATGCTTTGCAAAATCTTTATCAATTGCAAAAGTACTATCTTTGTTTTTAATGATAACATTGCCTTGTTCAGATGCCATAATAGTTATTTGCACCCCTTCACAAAAACCAAGTTCCATAAAACGAGTTTTAATTTCATGTTCACTCATAATTTTTTGAATAACCCACTTTTCACCTTGTTGAGCCATTGCTAAAGGAAACATAATATCCTACCTTGTTAAATTTGAATAACAATTTCATTTTTTTTCATAAGGAATATGATTTCTTTTTTACTTTTTGTCAATACATTTTAGTATGTTTTCTTAATTTTAAAAGCTTTATTATAATAGACTTTCATTTTCATAGATAAAAAAAGGTAGCATAAAATGCTACCTCAATAAATAACAACTAATTTTAATTAGTTAAATTTTATTTCTACACAACTTTGGAATAATAGTTAATAACATAATTGAAATTACAATTACAATTATTCCTAATGCCTTAATCATATTCATTTCTTCATTAAAAACAAGAATACCAATAAAAACAGCTGTAAGTGGTTCCATAACACCAAAAATGGCTACAAAAACAGTTCCTATTTTAGGTAATGCATAAATAAGCAAAAGATTTGAAACAACACCAGTAATAAAAGCAGAACCAAAAATATTATACCATGCTTTAAATTCAGTAGGAAAAAACATATTCCCACTAAAAGCAGTATATATTCCACTTGATAACGCACCAAATAAAAAAAGATAAAATGAAAACACATCTCGATTTAAATCAGAAGCAGGAAATTTCATCAATAAAATAATATAAAATGCATAACCTAACCCTGCTAAAAGACTAAAAATCATTCCTTGCACACTTATATTTACTTGTGAGGTTAAAACACCTGATAACATAGCAACCCCAAAACTTGTGCAAAGAATTAAAACAAGCTTATAAAGCTCTAAACGTTCTTTAAAGAAAAAAACAGATAATACCAAAACAAAAACTGGATTTGTATAAAAAATTGTTGTTACAATTCCACTATCTGATGTACTTAATGCTAAAAATAAAAACAACGCAATTAAAAAATAATTTGTTCCATGCAAAGCTAAACTATACAATGATGAACGAGTAATAGCAAAAGATTGTCTTTTAATTAATAAAATTACTCCCATAATAAGACAAGCAGTTCCAAAACGATAAAACAATGTTAAATCACTTGTAAAGCCAAGTTCATATAATGGTATAGTAAAAAAAGGAATAAAACCAAAAAAAATAGAAGCAAAAATAGCTTGAATTGCCCCTAATTGCCGTTGTTGCATATTCTACCCCTGACAAAAAAGAACTCTCTTTACAGAGAGTTCTTATCTTTTATTTTTTTATAACACAATGTAAAGCTTCACGTGTTGCTGTTTTTACCAAAATACTATGTCCAAAAACATCTATTTGTGGAGAATTCATAACAATATCACGAAATTCAGAAGCTTTATTTGAATTATTATAAACTTTTTTAAATCTTAATGTATTCCCTTTTTTACCTAAATAAACAATAGAATAATTATTTTTTGATAATGCTGTTTTTTTCTCTTTCATAATTTGTGTAAATTTTAAATTTACATTGTCATCATGTAGTTTAAGTTTCACATACTCAAGATTTTTTCTTAAATAATATGTATGTGCTAAACTAAGATCTTCGTGTACCCCAATATATACATCACCTACTAACACAAAAAATCTTGGAGATTGACTAGCATTTTTTACTGCTTCTATTTTTTTATGTTCACTTTCACGTTTTTCCACTGGTTTATTAATGGTCATTTCTTCTTGCGGAACATAATATTCATTAGGTAATTGTTTTAGATATTGCAATGGATAAATTAAATTTTTATCTATTTCTACAAATTTAATAGTATTTGTTGTTGCTTGTTGTACTTGTTTAATAGCTTTTGGTTCTTCATAACCAAACTTAACATCCATATTAGCCTTTACATAAGGTAAATAGACTTTTTGTTCTTTTTCATTAGAAATAGTTAATAAACTTTCATTAACATAAATAGTTTTTTCTTTTCCAAGAATATAACTTTGAGAAGAAACTACTTTTGGATCTAAAATTTTATTTTCTACACTATTTGCAATTAAATATGAACTATTTTCATATTTTTTTTCAAGTTCAAGTTGATGAATTGTAACAACAGTAGGAGCTATTTTTTGTGCTGTATTACAACCCGTAATTGTTACCAACAGCGTAAGTAAAAGAACGTTTTGCAAAAGCAACTCTTTCTTCAAGAGTTTTGAGATTTTTGTAATTTTTTTCAACATATTCAAGCCTTGGCTCTAAGCCTCTAAAATTTGCTATTTGAATTGCAAGTCCAGGACGAGCATTTAATTCTAAAATAAGTGGTCCTAAATTTTTATCTAATACTAAATCAACCCCAACATATCCAAGCCCTGTTAATTCTGTACATTGGGCTGCTTGATATAATAATATATCCCAGTGTGGCACTTGGAAATCAATAAGGGAATGTAATGTATCAGGATGTTCTGTAATTGGTTCATTTTTCCACACAGCTCGCACTGTTTTGCCTGTTGCAATATCAACACCAACACCCAAAGCTCCTTGGTGTAAATTTGCTTTTCCATCTGATTCCTTTGTAGGTAATCGTACCATTGACATAACAGGAACACCACGAAAAACAATAATCCGAATATCTGGAACACCTTGATAACTAATTGCTGAAAAAACAGGATCAAATTCCACACAAGCTTCAATAATAGCTTTATCAGGTAAACCACCCAAACTATACATTCCACTTATAATTTTAGAACAATGGTATTTAATATCATTAAGTGAAAACACACTTCCATCAACTTTATAATATCGTTCACCAAATTTTCTTTTTATAACTAAAATCCCGTTCCCACCAGATCCTCTTGAGGGTTTAATCGCAAAAGATTCATGCCCATCAAGAATTTTTTCTAAATGGCGTAATTCATGTTGACAATTTAAAATACCATAAAGTTTGGGAACATTTAATCCAGCTCCTAAAGCAAGATTTTTTGTCAAAACTTTATCATCAACTAAAGGATAGAGTGAGCGTTTATTTAATGGCAAAATATATTTTGCATTACGCTTATTTAAAGCAATAACGCCACACTCTTTTATTTTTTTAAAGCGTTCAAATAAATTCATTATTTTCCTTCCGCAAATGCTTTAAAGCGATACAAGTCCATGAGACGATAACCTGTATAACGACCAACTAATAAAGTAAATGCCAAGAAAATGAGTTGTACTTCAGGATAAACAAAAAGAATAAACTCAATATAGCTAGAAACAAAAATAAGATACGCAATAACAGCAATACATAAACTTCCCAAACCTTGTCTTAAAGCTGCGGTTGCTCCATTTTCGTCCCAAACAATAGCCATACGTTCAATGGTCATGGTAAGAATAATCATTGGGAACATTGCAACAGATAAGCCAAAGTTAAAACCAAGTCTATAACTAACAATACTTAGCATTGCCATAATAAGCACAACAATAATTAAAATAGCAGCTAATCGCGGCACAAGCAATAAATGCAGTTTTTCAAATAATAAACGGAAAAACATACCAAGTGCAACAATGGTACTAAATAAAATAATACCTGCTAATAATTTTGTTTGCACAAATGCTAATGCAACAAGTATAGGCATAAATGTTCCGAACGTACTAATACCAATCACGTTACGTAAAATAACAAGAAGTAATGCACCTAATGGAATAAGGAGAATTGTTTTAAAAAGTTCTTGTGTATCAACAGGTAAACTCAAAAGAGAAAAAGCTGTTACAGCAGGAGCTGATTTTTGGATTAATGCAAGACTATGTGAAAGTTGTGATTCAATACGTTGTTGCACAGAGATATTTATACGTAAATCTTCAATACCAACACCTTTTGCTAAAGGAATTGATCCTCTCCACCAAATTAAGAAATTTTCTGGAACAGCAAAAATACCATTGTTAAAGTCAAAAGTTCTCCATTTATTATCAACATATACTTCTACCCAGTGAAATAAAGAAAGATTTCTTCCTTCAAATTCTAGAGGAATACCATGTAACGTATCAGAGGCAATACCTGCTAAAGCAAGAATTTTTACCATAAGATTTACTTTTGATAAATTACTTTTAAGTCCTTCAACTAGATAAAAGGTGTTACTATTTGTAGGTTTTTTAATTTCTTCAGCTAAAAGAGAAATAAAACTTTCAGAATCAAAAGATTTTTCTCCAATAAAACTAATAAGGTTATCAGCAGCTGTAAGCTGTGCTTCTGTAAAATTTAAATCACTAAAATTTGGAGGAGGGCTATCAGGCAAACTATATTGTTCATCTTTTTGGCGAATAGCAGCAGAATAATAAATTATTTGTTTTCCATCTGCACGTCTTTTAGTTAAACGAACAGATCTATTTTTTTGATCAACTTCATTATATACAGCACCATAACCACGAGCAACAATATGCTCATTACTAATATCATATAAATAATCAGAACGTGGTAACTGCAATGTTAAACTTGTGGCATTATCTTTTGCATCAAAAATAATTTCAGCTTCAATATTCCACCAATTGGAATCTTCATCAGGTTTTAAAGGAAATCCAAGAACAAATGCTTTATAACTAAATATGCTAACAGAAATAACAATTAAAAGCGTACAAAGAATTTTAAAAAAAGACACATTTTTCATACATTACTCAGAAAAAATAAATTTTTTAGAAGAATCAACAAGAACACCATTTTCAAGGAAATTTCTTCCAAGAAGAACACGATATTCAAATCGTGATCTATCAGCTAAGTTTACTTCTACTGTTTTGCCAATATGGCCAATTTTTACATGTAAAAGAACAACTGGACGATCTTGTAAACCACCAGTTCTAAGTTTAATTTGTGTTATGCGAGTACGTTCTGCTGTAATGGTAAGTTTTTCATTTTCATCTGTAAGCATATTAAATTCAACAAAAGTTTTTTTTCCATCTTTAAAAGTACGAATAACTTCTGCATCAATAGAACAAAAATCAGCACCTGTATCAAGCTTTGCTTGCACAAGATTTCCATTAATTTTTACATGCTCAATATAACCTGCTACTTCTGCATCATCTTTAGAACAACCAGTCATAATTACCATAAGCATACTCATTACTGCAAAAACAATATGTTTCATGTAGCACCTTCAGTACAAATTTTGAAAAAAATTTTTATCATTTTTCTTTGATAAGTCAATAAAATTTACTACAATACAATTATAATATACTGTAATTATTATTAAAATAAATTTACTAACAATTTTTATTTCTAATAATTTTCTTTTTTTTAGCATGCTTTACGTTCCTTTTCTATATAAAGAAACCTTTCACTTATCTATATATAATAGTACTATGTATTTCTATGAACATTATTTTTCTTACTTTTTATATTGCAAGACTAAGCTATTAATGTTACAAAACTTTACACTTATTCATTTTAAAATAAGGAAAATTATGCCAATATCTCCAACTTTTTCTAACACCATGAAAAAAGCAATATCGCTTTCTCACGAACGATCTAAAGTTTACAAAATAGATCCTAATATTACTCAAGCACCTGAAAATGCAAAATTATTGCATGGTGAATTGCAAGAACTTATTCGCTCACAAGAAAATTTTTATACTATTGCAAAAGAAGAAATGCATGCCCTTTATGAGTTAATCCAAAACACGGGATTTTGCCTCACGTTAGCGGATAAATCAGGCTATATTCTTTATCATATTGGCGATAAAGAATTAGAACAAGAGTTTCAAAATCGTCATTGTATTCCTGGCTATCGTTGGTCAGAAATGGACATGGGAACGTGTGGTATTAGCCTTGTTTTGATTGAAAAAAAGCCTATTTTTATACAAGGTAATGAAATGTATGTTCATTTTTCACCTGAAATAAGCAGTGCTTGTTCTCCAATTTTTGATGAAAATAATACATTATTAGGTGCATTATCTTTAAGTGGCTATACAAAGAATATGCATGAACATTCTTTAAATCTTGTTTGTCAAACAGCAAAATATATTTCTTGTCGATTAAAAAAATCACATGAATTAAAAGAATTGCAAACAAAAAATAATTATTTAAATGCATTACTAGAAACAAGCTCAAAAGCAATTATTGCTCTTGATTTAAATGGAGTAATAAAAAAAGCAAATCAAAAAGCATTAGCTATTTTTAATCTTGATTCACATTGCATAGGATTGAAATTAAAACAAATTGCACATTTTGATCTTGATTTATCTCCTATTTTCAATCAGGAAAAAAATTCAATAAACCAAGAAATAAATATTAACAATATACTTTACTTTATTGATATAATGCCAATATATGAAAATGACCAAGTTATTGGTGCTATTTTACGTATTGTTAATAAGCAAGAATTAATTTTGCAAAATATGGAAATAACAAACCTAAAAGCACATGTAACATTTAGTTCTATAATAGGAAAAAGCCCTATTATTCAAGAAGCTCTTGAAATTGCAAATGTAGCAGCTAATAGTAATGCACCATTACTTTTAAATGGTGAAACAGGTGTTGGAAAAAAACTTTTTGCCCAAGCAATTCATAATATGAGTAAAAGAAAAGATAAACCTTTTGTGGCATTAAGCTGTACGGATATTCCTAGTGAGCTTTTAGAAAAAGAACTTTTTGGATATGAAGAAAACAGTGAACATAAACTACATAATGGTATTCATTTTGGAAAATTAGAACAAGCCAATCAAGGAACACTTTATATTGATGAAATAGTTAATCTTCCTTATGGATTACAATATAAAATTTTAAAAGCAATACAATCTGGAAATATTTATCGTGTAGGTAATTCTAACCCTATTCCTTTTGATGTGCGACTTATTTGCTCCACATCAAAAGATTTAAAACAAGAAGTTAATAACAATAATTTTAGACAAGACCTACTCTATAAAATTAGTATGTTATCAATTACTATTCCACCCGTTCGTGAAAGAAAAGAAGATATTCCCTTACTTATTGATTATTTTCTTAAAAAATTTGGAGATCTTTCTTTTGATAAACACATTAATACAAAAATGAAAAACTTACTTTGTGATTTTCCTTGGCATGAAAATGTTTATCAAATTGAAAAAGTTATTGAAAGAGCCGTCCATATTGCTAATGGTAAACAATTAAAAGCAGAATTTTTTGATTTATCTGATAAATCAGAGACTTGCCCAACTCTTTCTCATTCCTCAAAAAATACATTTCTTAATTTAGAAATGTTAGAAAAACATACCATTGAACAAAGTATACTTGAATTTCAAGGAAATATGAGCCACTGTGCAAAAGCCTTAGGCATTAGCAGACCAACACTTTACCGAAAAATAGAACGATACAAAATCAAAATTGATGGAATCTCTTTAACTTCTTAAAAAGAAAAAGCCCTTATTCAGGGCTTTTTTATTCTACCTTTATGTGGAGAGCTAGGCAATAAAATTATACTACTCTTTTATAATTATAAAAATTAATATCCTCTATTACAACCACCTCTATGGTTTCCATTGTGATTATTTCCGTGTCCATTATGATTACTTGCACCATCTCTATTGCAACCATAACCAGAACCACAATTTCCACCTTGACCATAATTGTGGTGTCTTCTACTTTGAATATCAATGCCTAATTTATCTTGCACATTATTTGCAAAATCTGCACGTTGCAAACTAATTTCATCTTCAATGCTTGCAATTTCTTTAATAAGTTTTGAAATATCAGCTGGTTTTACATTTACATTATTTTGATATGCTTCAAGTTCCATATATTTTAAACGTAATTTATCATGCAATGGTCTTACTTTACCATGATAAGCATTTAACATATCATCATATTGTGCTTGTTGTTCAACGGTCAAATCTACCATACCATTATTGTTACCATGATAATATGCATGAGCAAAATTAGCACCACCTAAAAGCATAACAGCTAAAGCAAAACAACCTAATACATTTTTAATTTTCATAATAATACTCCTAACTAAATTCTTTACTATACATATAGCAAACAGCATGCCAAAACCATAATATATTGTTTTCATTATATTTATATGTATTTATATAAATTTTATTATTTTTATATGATACTTTTTGAAACAAAAAAAATTTTTTTGTTACCTTTTTACACAAAAAAAATCTTGTTAAAAACAATTCTTAAAAAAATATATTATTTACCATACGAAAATAAAAAGATTTTTATTTTGAGAAAAAAGATTTTTTACTAATCTTTTAAAAAAGGCACATTATTGAAATATACTTCAATAAATGTGCCTTATTAAGGAGAATTGGGGAAAATCATTTCCCCAAAAAAATTATAAAAAATACACTCTATTTTAACAATTCTTGTGCATATTGATGAATACCATTTGCAATGCCTTCTGCCAATGCATTTTTATAATTATCAGAAGAAAGACGTTTTGCTTCTTTTGAGTTTGTTGTATAACCCATTTCTATTAAAATACATGGCATAGAAGAACCTATTAACACATGAAAAGGTGCTCCTTTTGTTCCTCTATTTTTAAGATTATAGCCAGCTCTTGAAATTTTTCTAATCGCTCCATTTTGAACTTTTGCAGCCAAACGTTTTGATTCTTGAATACGAGCTGTAAGTAACATATCACTTAATATTTTTTCCATTTCTCCAAGACCACGTTTTTCAACCCCAGCATTTTCAATAGCAGCAATACGTACTGCATTATTATCTTGCGTAAAATCAAGGAAATATGTTTCAATTCCTTCTGCAGCTACATTATTACTTGCATTTGCATGTAAGGAAATAAATAAATCTGCATGGTGTTTTCTTGCAATATCAGTTCGTTCATAAAGTCCTAAATATTTATCTGTTGTACGTGTTAAATGCACTGTATATCCAGCTGATTTTAATACACGAGCTAATCTTTTTGCAATATCTAAATTAAGATTTTTTTCAACCATACCATTATGTCTTGCTCCTGGATCTTTTCCACCATGACCGGGATCAATAACAATAGTTTTTACTCGTAAACATAATTGAGCAGCAAATTGTTTTGTAATTGTTGGAATATTTTCTTTTGTAATTTTTTGTGTTGCAACAACAGAAGATTTTTTTACAGTAGTTTTAGTAGGCACAACTTTAGAAGATTGCTTCACTTTTTTTTCAACAATTTTCTTTTGTTTTTTTTCTACCTTTTCATCTTTAACTGTAATTCCAGCTGTTAAATACTTAGGTGAATTTGTTGCTTCAATAATAAGACGTGCTGGTTCTCTTTCTGATTTAACAACATAACGAAGTAAATCAGAAAATTGCAATGTAATTATACTTGTTCCCTGTACATCATTATAATAAACTGAATATCCAGTAAAAATACCTGTTTTCTTAAATGTATCTTCTAACTCTAAATTTTCAGAAGGAACAACATTTTTTAATGTTACAACAACACCAGGATTTTTCTCATCATTATATTTTGCACGCCATGATGCAATAGTATCCATTGAAATAACAATACGTACAACATTTTCTCGTAATTGAAAACTGATTTGCGTTAATTTTATACTTGGTGTTGCCGGTCTACTTATAGCAACATTACCAAGTGATGCTACTGCTGTTCCACCAATTTCTGCATAATATTGTTTCGCTTTAGTACGAAAATCCCCAGTAGGATAATCACGCATTACTTTTTTTAACATTGCTTTTGCACTTTTTTCATCTCGCAAAACTTCATTATATAATTGTGCTGCATGATAAAGAGAATCATCTGCCAATGGGCTAAGTTTATGTTTTTTTACTAATAACAAATACTTATCTATGGCACTATGGGCATCTTTTCGCACATAAGAACGTTTTGCCATTTCATCTAAAGCTATGGCTGATCGAAAAAGTGCTGCTGCTCTGTTATTCCAATTCGCATTATTTACATAAATATCATAAAATTCATCAGATAATTTTATCCAATTATGCCGATATTCACTCCGTTTTTTATCTTGCATAAGACGTGAAAGTTCTACTTTTGCATCTTCATATCCGCTAGGAGTTGCATTAGCAAATGCAAAACTTAAACAAATAACAAAAATAACAACAAGACTTTGAACCAAATAACAAAATAACGTATTATGACTTTTAATTTTTGGAATAAAAACCATCGTACACCTTCTTTATGCAAAAAACTAAACACAAAATTTACATGAAAAAAAACACGCAAATCAAACATAAGAATAAGGTGTACCACAGATTAAAAACTAATGTAAGTACCTAAAATAATAATATTATTCAAGAAATAGTAT
>JAHHTE010000041.1 GCA_020024815.1 Mailhella sp. | reverse complement strand
AAAGTTTTGAGAGGAGAGCTTGAGAGGGGAACTTTTTCAAAAGTTCCCCTCTCAAAAAAAATATATAGTATTAAACAAAAAAAGCCCTCAAAAGAGGGCTAAATTTTGGAATATTCGCAATAATCAAACAATATGATTTAATTAGTAAGTAAAACGTTTTTCTTGCGAAGATTATTCAATAAGAAAAATCAAGCAGTTCAATTATGCACTAACTTTTTTTCTTGGACTAGGTTTGGTAATAGCACCAGAACGAATGCAACGAGTGCAACATACGATAGAACGAACTGAACCATCTTCAAATTGATGACGAACAGTTTGTAAGTTTGGATTAAAACGACGTTTTGTTTTAATGTTTGAGTGGCTAACTAAGTTACCTACTTGAGCTTTTTTACCACAAACTTCACATTGTTTACCCATAATATTCCTCCAAAATTTGATACCTTAGGTATTATTTATTTTTTTTGCCTAAATTGGCGATTATGTTTAACAAATCCTTTTTACCCGTAAGGACTGCTCACTTTATACATTTAATTTATTAATTGCAAGCATAATTTAGTAATTTTAAAAATTTAATATAATTTATATTTTTTATAATATTTTTATCTCATCTAAAAAATTACCTAATAACTAAACTAAAGGATAATATTTTTTATAAATAATTTTACCTTTACTTATAATTTCTAGTATAAGTCGTGGATTTTTACCAATAATTATACCTGTAATATCTGCACTACTTTTTACAACTTTTAATTTTTTTATTTTAAAAGTCATATCACTTGCATTTATAATTTCTTCTTTTTGAACTCGTCCATCAACTAAGCTTGAAATATAATACTTTTGCGAACCAGAAACAACAGGGATTTTTCCCTCATTTGCCAAATGAAATTGAATATTCAAAACATTTGTGGTTATTTTAGCTGTAAATTTTTCAACACTTACAACATTTAAATCAACTTGTTGTGATTCTACTTCTTCTTTTTTATCTTCTTGAACTTTCTTTTCTGCAACTATTTCTTGCTTTTTATCTTTTTTTTGAACTAACTCTTCTTTTTTATTTTCTTTATCAGTAGTAACTTGTTCTATTTTTTGTGGAAAAGTATCCTGCTTATCTTTTTGTGCAATTTTTACAGTATTATTATTTTCTTGTTTTGTATCTTTAATAATATCAAAACTCATTTCTTCACTAGTAAAACTTTTTGCTAACTCATTTACCAATAATTCTTTATCCCCTTGAATTACTGGGAGTTTTTCTATATCAACAGGTTCATTTGTTACTAATAACCCAAGCATACTTGGGGAATATTTTTCTAAAAAACGTTCTAAATTAGCTAATCTTGTTACAGTTTGTCTATTTTGTTCCATTTTCTTTTTTAAGCTTGCGGCTTCATCTAGCACAGTTGTATATTTTTGATATGTGCTAAGTCCAAACCATATACTTAATATAAATAAAATAGGAACAATAATAAAAGCTGATACAAAAAGTCTAAAAGTACTAGGTGAAAAACGTAAGGAAAACGTTTTTCCCTGATCACGCATTACAATTACACTTATTGACTTTTCATTACCCATAGTCACCCCTTTATACTATAAGCGACGCCATGTTTCTTTATAAATTTGCCAACCTGTTTCAGTTGGATGTAAAAGAAGAATTTTAATACCAATATCTTTATAACCAGTACTATCTTCATATTCTTGTTTCATTTCAACACGAAGACCTTCTTTTTCCATTTCCATTTTTATATCTTTAAAAACAACTTTTTTAGGCTGCTTACCATTCCAAATTCTTTGTTTCTGCTCTCTAATTTCTTTAATACCTTTACGACTATCTTGTAATGCATAAGGACTATAAAAAGCTAAATATGTATCAATATCAGCAACCTCCCATGCATTACGCCAATCTTCTACAAGCAAAGGAACATCTTGTTTTATCTTATTATCAAGTTTATATTCTAAATGTACTTGCTTTGGTATCCATTCCATTGCAACAATTTTATATTGTGCATTTTCATCTTTCATCCAATAAAGTCTTCTAATACCTTCAGTTTTATGATTTGGTGCAACATAATATTGCTTAAACCATGAAACATAATAATCAGGACCTTTTAAAACTTCTATATCATCATAAACAATATAAATCCAAGAAAGTAATTTAAACAAGCTTTGTTTTTGTGCTTTAAATTTTGCAAAGCTCCCCTCTGTTTTTGTATATGCATCTTGATTATAAAAATTAAAAAAGTCTTGCGAACGTCCTGCCCAAGCATTATTCCAATCAATAGTTGCTTGGTAAATAAAACTTGTTTCTTCAGAAAGAGGTACATTATCAGGAACATAAATGCTATGTTCTTCTTTTTGTATATTTACTTTTTCTTGATCTCCTAATAAAGATTCTGCTGTTACTTCACTTTCTTCACTATTATCAGCTAATGATAATATACGTGGAGAAAAAAGCTTTGTTTCTTCAACTTCTTCTTTTATAGCTTTTTCAAGTCCACTTTTTTCTTCAGCTTTTTCCATTTCATTTGTTGTAATTACTTTACCATCACGTTCTCTATGTGTAATTGCAACATTTGTTGTTCTTTTTTCTAAAGGTAATTCGGCTTTTTTATGAAAACCACTACGAATAGATTGTGCTATTAAAACAGGTGTTCCAGTCTGAAGATAATCATCAAGAGTTTTTATATCTGCTAAATCAATAGCTACGCAACCTTGTGTTACTTGTCCCTTAATAGGATTACCTTTGCTATGCAACCAAATTCCCCCACCTGTTTTCCCTTTTAATTTATCCACAGGATTAGGATAATTTAAAGCATAAGCATGATTTCCATACATTTCAAAATCAAGTGGTATTTGAATTTTACCACGAACAAAATAAACACCTTCAGGAGTTTTTAAATCACCTTCAACTTGTTTATCTCCTTCAATTTCTCCATGTATACTTGGATAATGCAACTGCGTAATTTTTTCTCCATTTTTTTCAAGATAAAAAAATTCACCTTTGCCCTTATCAACTAAAACAAGACTTTTTCCTAATGCTGAATCAGGAAGGCTCGCCTCCCAAGCATATGCATTTTGAAATAAAAAAACGGTAGTTAAAAGTGTAAAAACAACAGACTTAAAATACATTAAAAAAATCTTCCTATCCCTAACGTTTTGCTAATTCTAATAACTCACTACGACGAAAAAGTGAACGTAATTCATAACCAGCTGCTTTAATTGCTTCATTACCACCTTCCTCTCTATCAAGAACAGTACAAAGCATACCAATTTTAAAACCAGCTTCCTTTACTCGTTCACAAGCTGTAAGAAGTGAACCACCTGTGGTAACTACATCTTCGAGCATTGCAACAGGTTTTCCTAATTGCAAATTAGATAAACCTTCTAAATATTGATTTGTACCATGCCCTTTTGGAGCTTTACGCACAATAAAAGCAGGCAATGGTCTACCTAATTGATAAGAAATAACACTAGTTGCTGAAACCAAAGGATCAGCTCCAAGTGTAAGGCCACCAACAGCAGTAATACTTGGATCATCTTTAATTAAGTTATTAAATAAATGTCCAATTAAAAAAGCACCTTCAGGGTGTAATGCTGTTTGTTTTCCATCAAAATAAAAATTACTTTTACGACCAGAAGTAAGAGTAAATTCTCCTTCTTTATAGGAACGCTCATACAAAATTTTTGCAAGGCGTATTTTCATTTCCATAATATCTAAATTTTGCATATTTCACCTACTCTGCAAAAACTCTTTCTAAAATCATATTTTCATAACGAATATAATAAGATAAATCAAAAACGCTATCTAAAATTTCATTGGATAATACTTTAGAAATTTTTTCACTACGACGCACAATATCAGGAAATTTTTCTTCACTTTCCCAACTTTGCATAGCACATTCTTGTACCATTACATAGCTTTCTTGACGTGGCATACCATGATCAACAAGAGCTGTAAGAACACGTTGAGAGAAGAATAAACCATAACTTCCCCAAAGATTTCTTTCAACATTTCGAGGGATAACACGTAAACCATCAAGTAAAGATGTAAGACGGTGTAAAACATAATCCATTAAAATTGTAGAATCAGGCATAATAACACGCTCAACAGAAGAATGACTAATATCTCTTTCATGCCAAAGTGCTTGGTTTTCCATGCTTGCCATTGCATTTGTACGGATAAGACGAGAAAGCCCACACATATTTTCAGCTGAAATAGGATTTTTCTTATGAGGCATAGCAGAAGAACCTTTTTGCCCTTTACTAAAACCTTCTTCCACTTCATGAACTTCTGTTCTTTGTAAATGGCGAAGTTCTGTACAAATTCTTTCAATACCACCAGCAGCAAGAGCTAATGCAGTAAAGTAGTTTGCATATCTATCTCTTTGTACTACTTGTGTTGAAATAGTATCAGGACGAAGTCCTAAAATTTCGCAAGCTCTTTCTTCAATATCAGGAGAAAGAACAGTATATGTGCCAACAGCACCAGATAATTTTCCTACACGAATATCTTCTAAAGCAAGGGCAAAACGTTCTTTATGGCGTTTAAATTCAGCATAAAAACCTGCAAATTTTAATGAATAAGTAGTAGGTTCTGCATGAATACCATGTGTTCTTCCCATACATACAAGACCACGATATTTTTCAACAATATTTTTAAGAGAAACTAATAATTTATCATAGCCAGCTAAAATTTTCTCTCCAGCCTCAACAAGTAAAAGAGCATTAGCTGTATCAACAATATCAGAAGAAGTACAACCTAAATGAATAAAACGAGAAGCAGGACCAACTTTTTCTTCTAAAGAAGTAATAAAAGCAATAACATCGTGGCGTGTTACTTCTTCAATTTCTGCAATTCTATCAACATCAATAGCAACTTTACTACGAATTTCTTCCATAGATGCTCTATCAATTCTTCCCTTTTCACACCAAGCTTCACACACAGCAAGCTCAACTCTAAGCCAAGCATTATAACGGTTTTCAAGAGACCACAACTTAGCCATATCAGGTTTACTATATCTATCTATCATGATTATCCCCTATTTTGATTCTGGTTTATTATCAGCTTTTGGACTTTCTTTTTTATCATTAGCATTTGTTGTAGCAGTAGCTTGTGTACTGGAATTTGTTGCACTGGGATAAGAACTAGCAAACCAACCGCCACCTTTTAATTGAAAAGAAGTATTTGAAATCATTCTAAAAGAGTCTGCACCACAAAGAGGACATTTACATACATCAGTTTCAGGATCTGTTGCAGACTTCACCCACTCCTCAAAAACATTTTGACACTTTGAACAAGTATATTCGTAAATTGGCACAAGAACTCCACATTGTTATCAAAAAAATTTAATGAATATTAAATACAAAAAATACACCTCAAGATTGTTCTTTTCCTAAGGTGAATAAAAAAGAAAAGGTTTTGCCCCATTATGGAGCAAGACCCTATAAAAAAAACTTATTTTTTTGCAGCTTTTTTTGCTTCACGAATACGTTCTTTTAAACGTTCAGCACGGCGATGACGACGACGATCTAATTCTTTTTTACGTTCAACTTTTTTATGAGCCATAATAAACCTCCATATTTTTTATACACTTAGAAAAGTATAAAAGTATATTTTTATACAAACTTTTGCTTTAAATAGCTGTATTTTTCTATTCTGTAAAGAATTAATTCATTATTTTTAATTATTAACCTTAAAAAGGTTTTATATTTTTTGTCCATTTCCCGCAAATTGTGAAGCAATAAAAGTAGCATAACTATCTGTCATTCCAGTTATAAAATCTATTACTGTATGGTAAGCATCATAAATACTTGCATTTTCACAAGGTTTATGTACTCCCATTAAACTTATTATTCGACTATCACGATATACCATTTTTTTATTTTGTTTTATATACATAAAAACAGCTGGAATAAAAGCATCAAGCAAACATTTATACACACTATACGATCCAATTTCTAAGCAAGTTTTTTTAGGATCACTTAATATCACATTATAAAAACAATCTTTTGCATTTTTCATATAAGCTTTGATAGGCTCACTTGCTAAATCCATATAGGGCAAAATATTTTCCCCTTGCATTAACTTTTCATAATATTTTTTACTTACAGCTAAAATATCTTGCACCAATACCCCTATAACATGAGAACGCAAATAACTCATTCTTGCTCTATCTGAATACATTTCACGCATACGTACTGTATCTAAATTCATTAAATCCCAAATGGGTTTTAAAACTTCTTGAATTTCTTCATAACGCAATATTCCTAGTTCCCTTGCATCTTCCATATCAATAATTCTATAACAAATATCATCAGATGCTTCCATTAAATAGGATAATGGGTGTCGTAAATAAAGAGGGTTTTCCTTATTATTTAAAAGACCTAATGTTTGAAAAATCTCTTGAAAAATTTTTTCTTCACTAAAAAAATAATTATATTTCTTTTTACCTATTTTTTCTGCTTGTTGAGCATTATGAGGATATTTCACAACACTAGCTAATGTTGGATATGTTAATTTAAATCCTCCTTGTTGCCTATCATTTTCCACAACATTTATTACACGAAAACCTTGTGCATTTCCGTCAAAAAATTGAAAATCTTTAATTTTTTCACCAAGCTCTTCTGTAAATTCATTATTATTTTTATCATTAAACCATTCTTGAATAGCAAATTCCCCTGCATGCCCAAAAGGAGGATTCCCAATATCATGAGCAAGACAAGCTGACTGCACAATTTCCCCTAAATGATATGGTTCTATAAAAGGTGGTAAATCTCCTTTTTCTGCTAAAAAATATCCGTATTGTGTTCCAAGTCCCCTACCAACTGATGCTACTTCTAAAGAATGTGCTAACCTTGTATGCACATGATCATTTGTTGAAAGTGGGTGAACTTGTGTTTTTCCTGCAAGTCTACGAAAAGAATCAGAAAAAATTATTCTATCATGGTCTTGAATAAAGGGACTACGAGCTTTATCAATATAATTTTCATTACATAATTCTTCTAATGCTTGTTTATTACCATAACGCATAGGGCAAAGTAATTGTTGCCATTTTTCTTGAAAATTTTTATTTTGCATATAAGCCCCTTTCTAAAAACAAAAATAATTCTATTGAAAACTCCTATTATATCTTGTATTAATACTCTATTCTTAGTTGTTCTTCAAGTCTTATAAAATATTTTCAAATAAAAGGAGTAATTATGCCTACAATACATGTTGAATATAATGGAAATTTACGTTCCACAGCAACACATTTACAAAGTAATTGCCAACTTATTACTGATGCCCCAACAGATAATAATGGAAAAGGTGAAAGTTTTTCACCTACTGATCTTATTGCAACAGCATTAGGAACGTGTATTATGACTATTATGGGTATTTATGCTAGAGAGCATAATATTTCTTTAGAAGGCACAAAAATGGATATTACTAAAACAATGAAAGATAATCCTCGCCGTATTGGTAAAATTGAAATTATTTTTACTATGCCTAAACTTTCTCTTTCTGATACACAAAAAAAAGAAATAGAAAATATAGCAACTTGTTGCCCTGTTTGTTTTAGTTTGCACCCAGAACTTGAAAAAGATATAAAATTTATTTGGTAAGATATAAAAAATAATTTATAGGGGATAAAATATTTCCCCTATTCATACTAAAATTCTCATTTTATAGCTTTACTTGCACATACAAAAAAAATAAGGCATACTTTTTTTAATTCTTTATTGTGAGTAAAATATGAAAATTTCTCTCTCTAGTAATACTGCTGTTATTTTTCGCCTTAGTGCAATGGGTGATGTTGCATTACTAACAGGAGTTTTACTTTATTGGCATAGACTTTATAATATAAAATTCATTATCATCACAAAAGAAGAATGGGCAAGTTTATTTAATAATCACCCTGCTATTCTTAATGTTGAAGCATTAACAAAAGAAAGTTTATCCCATAAAGCATATATAGAAACTTGCAAAAAATTAGCCACAAAATATCAAGATTTTCCATTACTTGACTTGCATGCCTCAACACGTTCTCGCATTTTATCACACCATTGGAAAAATAGTGTATATCGCTATAATAAAATGCCTATTTTACGGCGTTTATTTTTATGGACAAAAGGAAAACTTGGAAAAAAGCAACTCTTAGAAAAAAATGTTTGCCAGCGATATGCAGAGCTTTTATGTACTAATTATGTCAATAAAAATATATTAAAACCACAAATATTTCTTGATACTGAAGAAATATCTCAAGCAAAAAAAACAATTTTAGAACTTTTTCCAGAACAAGATAAAAAAATTCTTGCTATTCACCCTTTTGCCACACATGCGGCAAAAAGTTTTTCTATGGAAAGATGGCAAGAACTTGGCAATATTTTACATAAAAAATATCATCTGATTTGGGTAGGAAAAGGAGAATTACCTGAAAATATTCAAGGAAAAAACCTTGTAAATAAAACCAATTTACGTGAACTTTGTGCAATTTTAAGTCAATCGCATTTACTTCTTACAGGTGATTCTGGACCTATGCATTTGGCAAATGGCGTAGATCTTCCTTTATTGGCTCTTTTTGGTCCAACAAGTCAAGAATGGGGATTTTTTCCTGTTGGAGAAAATGTTCATATTTTACAAAAAAATATTTCCTGCCGTCCCTGCTCCCTACATGGAAAACAAAAATGCAAACAACAAGAAAATTGTTTAGAACTTATTTCCAATAAAGAAATTTTATCTAAAATAGAAACAATTCTCTCTTAAAAAATTTTTTAAAAATATTAACATAACATATTTTTTAGTATGTTAATCGTAAAACACTTTCTATATTTTTATATGATATTTTAATTGTAAAATCAAGTGCGACAGGTATAAAAAAACTGTTTAGTTTTTGACAGTAATTTTTAAATACACGTTTAAAGTAGGGTGTATTTTCAAATTATTCTTTATTATTGATAAATGAAAAAATATTTTTGCGAGAAAAAATCTTGTTAATGTCCTAATATTGGCAAACTTATTGAAATGAATTTCAATAAATTTGCTTGATTGAGGGGGATTGGGGGTTACACTGTCTTTATCTGTAACTTCCTTTGTCGTAACGGCTAAAGCGAAATCATTTCCCCCAAAGAAAAATACTTTGGCATACTCTTTGCTTATAATGGGTATTAGAAAAAAATATTAATATATTTGTCAGATTTATGACATTTTAAAAAGGCAAGGAGTTCTTATGCAAAATGCCATGTATACAGGTTTGTTTGCATCGCTTACTACTGAACATAGAATGGCGATGATAAGCAATAACTTAGCAAACGTAAATACTGCTGGATATAAATCAGATGCACTTGCATTTAAAGATACAATGATTCACTTTGCACATGATTTTATTCGTGAACCACTTGAAAATTTACGTTCTGAACCATTATTTCCAGAACAATGTTTAAGAGCTAGAACTCGTATTGCAACAAAAGAGACAGATTTTTCTCAAGGAAGTATGCAATTTACAGGAAATCCACTTGATATAGCTATTGTTGGTGAAGGTTTTTATCGTGTGCAAGCACCACAAGGCGAATATTTGACACGTTCTAGTGCATTAACAAAAGGTCCTGATGGAACACTTATGACTAAACAAGGGTATCCAATACAAGGTCAAGGTGGAAATATTGTATTGCCTCCAAATTCTAATAATTTGCATGTTACAGCAGATGGTGGGATTTTTGCTGATGGTGTTCAAGTTGGGCAATTAGATGTTGTAACATTAGAAGATCCACAATTATTGAAAAAAGTGGGAAATAATCTTTACGCTATACCAGAAGATGTTGCTTTGCAAAATGCTTTAGACGGTGAAAATACTATGGTAAGTCAAGGCTATACAGAAGCGGCTAATGTGAATGCTGTTTATGAAATGGTAAATATGATTGAAGTTCAACGTATGTTTGAAGCTCAACAAAAAGTAATGAGTACAGCAAATGATGTTGATAAACAAGTAATCACCACAGTTGGTAAAGCAAGATAGTAAATAAGTGAGGATAGTTATATGATGCGTTCTCTTTGGTCTGCGGCAACAGGTATGCACGCACAACAATTAAATATTGACGTTATTTCAAACAACTTATCAAACGTAAATACAGCTGGTTTTAAAAAGAGTAGAGCTGAATTTGAAGATTTAATGTATCAAACAATGAAAGTAGCAGGTTCTCCAGCTCCTGGTGATGGTCAAGTTCCTGTTGGTATTCAAGTTGGTATGGGTGTTCGTAACGTTTCTGTGCATAAATTTTTCTCACAAGGTGATTTCCAAAATACTGACAACCCTCTTGATGTTGCTATTGAAGGTGATGGATTTTTCCAAGTGCAAGTTGGGGAAGATTTAATGTATACTAGAGCAGGTGCTTTTAAACTTAATTCTGATGGTGTAATTGTAACTGCTAATGGTTATGTTTTACAACCAGAATTTGCTGTTCCACCTGAAACTCGTTCTATTGCAATTTCTGAAGATGGTGAAATTGTTTGTTTAGATGGTCAATCAAATGAAATTGCAGCAGCAGATATTCCTCTTTATACCTTTGTGAACAATGCAGGCCTTGATGCTCGTGGTAGAAATCTTTATATGCCAACAGAAGCTTCTGGTGATGCTGTTCAAGGTGTGCCTGGTGAAAATAATGTGGGAACATTAGCTCAAGGTTTTCTTGAAATGTCAAACGTAGAAATTGTTGAAGAAATGGTTAATATGATTGTTGGTCAACGTGCTTATGAAATGAACTCAAAAGCAATTCAAACCTCTGATACAATGCTCCAAACAGCTATTCAAGTAAAACGTTCATAATAGGTAAAAGTGGGGAATAATTTATGTGTATGGCAATTTTAAAGAGTAAAAGAATTTGTCATATTTTTGACATTATTTTATTTCCTCTTTTTCTTGCGTTATTTGCATTACCTTCTTTTAGTTTTGCAAATCAAGCTTATGGTGTTAATCCAAAAGTTCAAAGTGGTACGTATGTAGAGCCATTAAAACAAGGAGCATGGCGTTTACGTGTTTTTGATGCAGCAGTTGTGAAAGGTGATAAAGTTTTACTTTCAGAAATTGCTGAACCTTTGGGAGCAATTCCTCAAGATATTTGGGAAGTTTTATCAAAAAAAGAATTATGGGATTCTCCTCCAGAACTTGGAAAACCATATAAGATTAGTAAAGCAAATTTGATAAATGCTCTAAGAAGTTCTCTTGGCATGTATGCTGATTCTTGTTTAGTTTCTAATGCTATTGTTATTCAACGTGGTGGTTCTGTTGTTCGAGAAGATAGATTAAGAAAAATGGCAAGCCAATATCTTGCTCCACAATTAAATAAATTAGGTGGACGAGCTGATTTAACAGATTTTCGTTTACCTCCTTATATTTTTGTTTCTAACAATTCACAAAATCTTGTTCTTGAAAAAACAGACATTGCACCTGGTAGAATAAATTTAAAATATGCTATCCAAGAATTAGATGGAAAAATAGTACGCCGTTTTAGTGGTACAGTTTTTCTAAATTTATGGGTAGATACTCCTGCAACAGCAAAACCTATGAGTAAAGGGGAAACTCTTTTACCCAAAGATATTACATATAAAAATGTTAATTTAGCGTATGAAAATAATAATCTTTGGGATGGATTAGGTGGTCCTTGGCAAATTACAAGACCTATGGGAGCATTTGAACCCATTAGTACAACAGATATTAAGCCCCTTTCTGCTGTAAAAAAAGGGGATAAAGTAACTTTGGTATATAAGAAAAATGGTATTGAATTATCTGTTCTTGTAGAAGCAATGGAAGATGGTGGATTAGGGGATACCATTTTGGTTAGAAATATTGATTCAAAAAAACAGATTTATGGAATGGTGCAAGACCAAAACACTATTCTTGCAAGGTAGAGGATTTTTATGAAATATAATCAATTATTATTTATAGCAAGTATAGCTGCTTTGAGTGCTTGTAGTGCATCAAGAGAAGAACCTCGTGTTACACAACCTGTCGTGCAACCAACATATTATCGTGAACCTGCTCCTACATACGATAATCCAGGAAGTCTCTATAATGGTAGCAATTATCGTTCAATTTATGAAGATGGTAGAGCAAGACGAGTTGGAGATATTGTTACTATTAACGTTGTTGAAGCTCAATCTGGTACACAAGAAGTTAAGACAGAATTAAAACGTGATAATACATCTTCTGCAAAATTTAATGCATTTTTTGGTCATAATAGTTTATTTGGCATTCCTATTGGTGCCCAACAACCTCTTTTTGAAGGTGGTAGCAATAGTGATTTTAAAGGTGATACCAATACAAACCGTACAAATACGATAATGGCAACATTAGCTGCTAGAGTTATTAATGTATTGCCTGACGGAAATTTACAAATCGAAGCTGTTCGTGAAACAACATTGAATGATGAAACACAATTTATGGTTGTAACAGGTATTATTCGTGGAAGAGATATTGCAGCAAATAATACTATTGCATCAACACAAATTGCTAATGCTAAAATAGAATACTATGGTAAGGGTGTGCTAAGTCAAAAGCAAAAACCGGGTTGGTTGTCCCGTTTCTTAGAAATGGTAAGCCCATTTTAATTTGAAAAATTGTTGTTGTTAATTACAGACCTAGCTAGCCACTAGGTCTTTTTTTTATTTTTATTTTTTTGTGGGGGAAATGATTTCTCTTTAGCCGTTACGACAAAGGAAGTTACGGATAAAGAAGACAGTGTAACCCCCACACCCTCTCAATCAGGTAAATTTATAGAAATAAATTTCAATAAATTTTCCTATGTAAGAGGATTGGTAAAAATTTTTCTTTTAAGAAATTATTTATTTTTCTATTAGGTGTGTTTCTAAAATAATTTTTTTTCTTGTTTATATAAAATTTTCTTTTTAATTCTACTATTACACAGTATCACGTTTAATAAAGGGCTTTCCTCCTTAGACCCGAGCAATGCCCCCCTGTTTTACACTCTTTCAACAAGTCGTTTAGTTCTTCGCTTACAGAAAGTGAAACTTATTAGGTTAGTGATTTTATGAAAATATTTTTTATTTTATAAGCCTAATGCGTTAAAGTAATTCTAAATAATTTGGAAACACAC
>JAHHTE010000040.1 GCA_020024815.1 Mailhella sp. | reverse complement strand
TTAGCAAAAAACGCTTGAAAAAAAAAAAAAAAACAGGTATGAGTAATTATACAAGCATTTTTGTTATATTTTTCACTAAATATAACATGAACTTGCTATTTCTATCCCATAGGAGCGTTTTATGGCAAATGGTTTTATGTGGTATTTAAGCTACATTGTAGTTTATTTCCTATTTATGTTCGGTATTGGTTTTTATTACTTCTTACAAGTAAAAAGTGCTGATGATTACCTTATTGGTGGCTGGAACATGGGATTTTGGCCTATCGTAGGTACAGTTATTAGTACATGGTGCGGAGCTTCCATTTTTATTGGATCTGTTGGTTTAGCATTCAATTATGGAATATCTGCATATTTTAAATTTTCAATAGCAGGACTTATTTTTACTTTTATTTTAATTACTGCTTTTGGTAAATGCTTACGCCGTCAAAAACTTTATACGCTTGCAGACCTTTTTGGGCAACGATATGGAGCAAAAGTAGGTATTTTACCTTCCATTCTTTCTGCATTTATTTATGCAATACCAACAACTGCAATGCAATATATTGCCATGAATACCATTTGGACAACCATATTTGGTATGGATCCAACCATAGGCCTTATTTTATCCACAATCTTAATTTTTGCCTTTACTGTACTTGGCGGACTTCCAGGAACAATTATTACAGACGCATTACAAGCTATTCTCATCATTGCAGGTATATTTATACTTGCCTATTCTGCTGTTAATTTTGCTGGTGGAGCAGATACAGTTATTACCCAAACTCCACCTGAATATTTATCCCCAGCTGGTCCTTTTGGAGGTTTAGAAGTATTTTTATATTTCCTTTCTGTTGGACCTTTCTATCTTGTATGGCAATCAACATGGCAAAGAATTTTTGCAGCAAAATCTGAAAAAGTTGCTTTTAATGCAAATATTACAGCTGTATTTGTATGTAGTGTTGTTTTAGCTTGCCCTATTGTTGTTGGGGTTGCTGCTCGTTTCTTCTTACCATTAGATACACATCCTGATATGATTTTCTCTATTGTAACAAGAGATTTACTCCCACCTTACATTGGTGGTTTTATTTATTGTGCTTTATTGGCTGCTCTTGTAACTGGAGCTAACTCCTTTATTTTACAAGGTAGCTCAAGTCTTACTTATGACCTTTATAAAAGATTAGTAAACCCAAATGCAACAAACAAGCAAATGATGTTTATGTCTCGTATTACAGTGTTATTTGTATCTGTTGCTGCATTATTTGTTGCCATGAACTTTAATGGTATTTTAACTATTTACCAATGGGCATTACGTCTTACTGCTACCACAATTATTTTACCTTTCCTCGCAACAATGTTTATCAAGAGAACTACTAAGACTGGTGTATTAGCTGGTATGTTAGGTGGCCTTATCTCTACATTATTATGGCCTCTCCTTAATATTACTTTTGACCAAACTGTTTTTGGATTTTTATTTAGCTTCGTAGGATTGGTTATTGGAACACTTGTAAGCAAGCACTCTAATGAAGAATTTCCAGTTGCTGTTATGTATGAAGACTTACCTTGTGCTAATGATGAACCTGAATGTGCATCTCCTTATGATGTTCAAAATAACGACTAACAACAAATAAAAGGGCAAAATTTTGCCCTTTTTTTATAGGAGTTCTACTCATGCAAGCGATAAAAAAAACTATTATTACTAATACCAATATAAAAACAATGAACAAAGACTTTCCAGAAGCAGATACTCTAGTTATTGCAAACGGAAAAATCGAAGCTCTTGGTACACAAAAAGAAATTTTTGCAACACAAGATATACCTAATTGTGAAGTTTTAGACCTTCAAGGTAAAGTTGTTTATCCTGGTTTTATTGAAACCCATAGCCATTTAGATTATTATGCTATTAATTTACAACGTGTTTTTTGCGGCAATCCTTGCAAAAAAATTAGTGATGTACAAAATGCTCTAAAAAAGAAAGCACAAGAAACAAAAGAAGATGAATGGATTATTGGATACTCTTATGATGATACAGCAATCCAAGATAAACGCCACTTAAATAAACATGATTTAGATAGTGTTAGCACAAAACACCCTATTCTTGTTTTTCATATTTCTGTGCATATAGGCTATGCAAATAGTTTAGCACTTGAAAAACTTGGCATAACTAAAGAAAGCAAAGTACAGGGAGGTACTTTTGTTCTTGATGAAAATAATGAATTAGATGGTCGTCTTGAAGAATATGCTCTTTTTAGTAATATGGAAACATTACCAACTCCAAACTTTGAAGAATATTGCAACCTTATAAAACAAGCTATTCATGAATATAACAAAGTTGGTATTACAACATATCAAATTGGTGGTGTTGGAATAACGAATGATGCTATTGATACAATGGCAAGTCTTTTATATTTAGAAAAACGACATAAACTTAATGCTCGTGCATATCTACAATTTTTACCTGACACAATGAAAGAACTTGCAAAGTATAGTTTATGGAATTTTGGTTCAGATTATGTAAAAATTGGTGGCTTAAAATCTTTTACTGATGGATCAATTCAAGGTTTTACAGCAGCTCTTTCAAAAGATTATCACACAAGAAATGGTTACAAAGGTAAAGTTCTTTTTCCTCAAGAAGAAATTGATGCATTAATCCATGAATATCATTCAAAAGGAATACAAATTGCTATTCATACCAATGGCGACCAAGCTTCTGAAGCTGTTATATCTGCCTTTGAAAAAGCTTATGCTAAAAATCCTCGCTCTGATTTAAGACATATGCTTATTCATGCTCAAATGGTATCAGAAGAACATCTTGATCGTATGAAAAAAATTGGCATTATTCCTTCTTTCTTTGGTTATCATATTTATAATTGGGGAGATAGACATGCTACTATTTTCTTAGGATTAGAAAGAACAAATAGAATGGATCCAGCTGGTTCTGCTGTTCGTAAAAATATGCCATTTTCATTACACATGGATACTCCTGTTCTTCCTATGTCTGTTCTTGATAGCATTCAAACAGCTGTTACCCGTGAAAGTTGTTCTGGCTTTGTATATGGAGAAGATCAAAAGATTACTCCTTATGAAGCATTACAAGCATATACTACGTACGGAGCATTATGTGCCTATTGTGATGAAAATAGAGGTATGATCAAACCAGGATATTTAGCAGACTTTGTTGTACTTGACCAAGATATTGAAAAAATAGATCCACATGAAATTAAAAATACAAAAGTTTGTATGACGATTTGTGGTGGAAAAATCGTATACCAAGCTTAACTCTCCCAAAATACAAACCCTCAAACCAAAAGACTGCTTCGACAGTCTTTTTTATTATTTTAATTAATAATAAAAGGGAAACTAAAAAAAGTTCCCCTCTCAAACTCTCCCCACAAAACTTTTTAATCCAAAAGCTTTTTTGTATACAAAAGAGCTTTTGTTTTAATCTACACTCTAAAAATAAAAGAAGATTAATTTGGGAACACTCCCTATTTTAAAAACACATTCTAATTTAACTTTTATCCCAAAACGTTTCGAACCACGTATTAAAATCTTTTTTAGCTCTTTCTGCCATAGCAGATTTTCTATTACATTTTTTTGTTTTTTCTTCTAAATCAGGCATAAGTCCAAAATGAATATTAGAAGGCTGGAAATTTTTCATTTCTTTATTTTTTAAATGGTTCATTAAAGCTCCTAAAGCCGTTGTAACAGGTAAATTTTGTATTTCTTTTTCAAGAATACGCGAAGCTAATTTTATACCTGCCCAAAGCCCACAAGCAGAAGACTCCACATATCCTTCCACACCTGTAATTTGTCCTGCTAAAATAATATGTTCATGCCCTTTTATAGCTAAATTTTCATCTAAGCATAGTGAAGCATTAACATAAGTATTTCTATGAACACTACCATAACGCAAAAATTCTACATCTTTCAAACCAGGCACTAAACGAAAAACACTATCTTGAGCTTTATAGGTCATTTTTGTTTGACAACCAACTAAATTAAATGCCAATGCATTAGCATTTTCTGCTCGTAATTGTAAAATAGCATAGGGTCTTCTACCTGTTCTTGGATCTGTAAATCCTACGGGCTTTAATGGTCCAAAAGTAAGAGTACGCTCTCCACGTTCTGCCAATGCTTCAATCGGCATACACCCCTCAAAATGCACCTCTTTTTCAAAATTATGAGAAGGTACTTTTTCTGCCTCAAGTAAAGCCTTATAAAAAGCCTCATACTCAAATTTATGCATAGGACAATTTAAATAATCGCCCTCATTTTCTTCTTCATTTTGTTCTAATTGTGTATCTTCTTTTTCTTCTTGTTGTTTTTGTTTATATTCTTGCATTTCTACAAGCATTTTTTCTCGCCATAAAGCAGATTGTTCTTCACTTCTTGCAATTTCATCATTATATGGAGGTGGAGCAATATTATCATAGCGTGAACCACGAAAAATAATATTCATATCAAGAGAATCTGCACTCACAATAGGTGCAATAGCATCATAAAAATAGCAATATTCACTCCCCACAATTTGCGATAATGATTGTGCTAAACTAGGAGAAGTTAAAGGCCCAGAACTTAATACAACATACTCTGCTTGATATTCTTGTTTTAATTTTTCAATTTCTTCTAAATCTCGCACACTTTTACGAATAAGTGTAATATTTTCTTCTTGCTCAACTAATTTTGTTAAAGCTTTAGCAAAAAGTTCTCTATCCACAGCCAAAGCCTTTCCAGCAGGAACACTATATTCATGGGCAGTACGTAAAACTGCACTACCTAACATTTGCATTTCTAATTGCAATAACCCAATACCTGAACTTTGTGGTCCTTCTGCACGCATAGAACGAAAAGAATTAGAACAAACTAATTCCCCTAAATCACTACTCACATGAGCAGGCGAAAATTGCTCTGGCTTTTGCTCAAAAAGTATAACCTTTATTCCATGCTTTGCTAAATAAAGCGAACACTCTACCCCAGCTAAACCACCACCAACAACAAGTACTATTTTATTCATATATTACCTTTAGTTCTTTATTTTTTATAAGAAAAATAATTACACTTTAACTGCAACTACAAAAAATTACAGATAAAAACAAGATAATCCCTACTCTCTTTCAATATGATATTTATCATTAATAAAATACAATATTAAAAGTTTTTGAAAGGGGGTTTTAGGGGGAGGACTTTTGTAAAAGTCCTCCCCCTAAAAAACACACATTACCCCAAAAATATAAAAACTTTATTAATAAAATTCAAGTCAATATTCTTCTTATGCCTTGACAAATTTACATAAAAAACAGTACAAAGTAAACTAATCCTATCGGCAGATTTTGATAATCTTGGTTTAAAAATAGATTATTACTTTATTAACTCTAAATGGCATTAGAGGAGAGTATTATGTCTAACCTTTTACAAAATCAACGAACCTATGCTCTTGTTGGTACAAGTGGCTGCGGGAAAACCTCCATAGCAGAAATGCTTTTATTCCAAGCAGGAATTATTAACCGTTTAGGCTCTATTGAGGAAGGAACAAGTACCCTTGATTATGAGCCAGAAGCCATTAAAAGACGTGGCTCAATTCAAGCAGGATTTGCTAATTTTACATGGAATAAAAATCCTCATTCTCTTATTGATATTCCAGGTGATAATAATTTCAATGCAGATATGGAATATCTTCTTCAAGCTGTTGATAGTGCAGTTCTTGTTATAGATGCTATTGACGGCGTGCGTCCCCAAACAAAAAAAATATGGGCTTATTTACAAAAAGAAAAACTCCCTACCATTGTATTTATTAATAAAATGGATAGAGAATTAGCCAATTTTGATATGGCATTTAATAGCTTATCTTCAACTCTTGGCATGAAACCTGTTGTGTTTTTTATGCCTATTATTGAAAATAAAGAATTTGTTGGGGTTGTGGATATTTTCCCTGCAAAAGCACTATATTTTATTGCAGATGGTAAAGTAGAAGAAAAAGAAATTCCAGATAATCTAAAAGAAGAAGCTCAACTTTTACGCGATGTTTCCATTGAAAATATTGCTAGTACAGATGAAATTTTAATGAATAAATACCTTGACGAAGGTACACTTAGTGATGAAGAAATTCAAAGTGCTTTACGTCAAGCTTGCATAGAAAGGGAAATTGTTCCAGTTATTGCAGGTAGTGCCATTACCAATAAAGGAGGCTTGCGACTTCTTAAATCTATTGACGCTTATATGCCCTCACCTCTTGAAAGAGAAGCCTATAAAGACCATGATGGACAAACAAGAAAAGCAGATGACCCCGAAACTGCAACCTTTGTTTGCAAAACCTATAATGACCCCTTTGCTGGGCATATAAATATCATGCGTGTTCTTTCAGGCTCTATTAATTCAGATACTGTATTAAAAAATATGCGAACAGAAGAACATGAAAGAACTGGCTCTCTTATTACTTTAAATGGTAAAATACAAAATCCATGTAAAGAAACACTCCATGCAGGCTCAATTATTGCTGTTGCAAAACTAAAAAATACTAAAACTGGTGACACATTAGCTGATGAAAAAGCACCTTTTACCTTACCAGTACCAGAACTTTTACCACAACTTATTAGTTATGGTATTAAAGCAAGCGTCAAAGGAGAAGAAGACAAAGTCTTTGCAGCTATTCAAAAACTCACAGACGAAGACATTAGCTTAAAATTATATCGTGATGAAGAAACTGGTGAAACTCTTCTTTCAGGAATGGGACAACTTCATATTGAAATAGCCGTTGAAAAAGCTAAACGTAAAAGTAAAGTTGATATAAGCCTCACTACTCCAAAAATTCCTTATCGTGAAACAATAAAAGGAAAATGCCAAGTACAAGGTAGACACAAAAAACAATCAGGGGGTAAAGGTCAATTTGGTGATTGCTTTATTGAAATGGAAGCCTTAGGGCGTGGTCAAGGCTATGAATTTGAAGACGCCATTGTTGGTGGTGCAATTCCAAAACAATACATTCCAGCAGTAGACAAAGGCATACAAGAAAGTGCAAAACGTGGATTTTTAGCTGGTTATCCTGTTATTGATTTTAAAGTAAAACTCTATGATGGCTCTTATCATAACGTAGACTCCTCAGAAATGGCATTTAAACTTGCTGGTTCTATTGCTTTCAAAAAGGCTATGGAAAGTTTAAAGGTTGTTTTACTTGAACCAATCGCGTTAGTTACCATTTCCATTCCTGATGAATATATGGGAGATATTATTGGAGATTTATCTTCAAGACGTGGTAAAGTTTTAGGCTCTGATACAGAACAAGGCATTACAGAAATAAAAGCCAATGTTCCTATGAGTGAAATTATGCAATATGCGTCTGACCTTAGAAGTATGACAGGTGGACAAGGATTATTTATTATGGAATTTGACCATTACGACGAAGCCCCACAACCTGTGGCAGATAAAATTATTGCAGAATATCAAGCCCATAAAAGTGAAGAATAATAGTATAATAACGCCATAAAAAAAACTCACTAATTCCTTAAACATAGGGGGAGGCTATAAGAAAAATATTCTTAGCTCTCCCCCTAGAATTTTAATTTATTTTTTTATGAAAAAATTAAGGTCTGTTTCTAAATTCTCTATTTTTTATTCATGCTAATTATTCAACGCAAAAAATAAAAAAACATTGACGCAAAAAAAAGGCTATGGCAAAAAAAATTTATTCTAGCTTTGGAGAAAAAAATGAAATGTCGTCGCTGTAAAGCAACTGCTATAATAGATTTACCTTCCCACAATTTTGCTTTTTGCCAAGATTGTTTTATCCAGTTTTTTGAAAAGCAAGTACAAAAAGGTATTGAACAATATAATCTTATTGAAAAAGATGAAAAAGTTCTTGTTGCATTATCAGGTGGAAAAGATAGCCTTGCTCTTGTTCTTGTTCTATCTCGTTTAGGGTATAATGTAACTGGATTGCATATTGATTTAGGAATAGGACAATCTTCTAGCAAAGCAAGAGGTGTTGTTGAACGTTTTTGCAATAAACATGAAATTCCACTTATTATTAAAGAAATGGAAAAAGAAGGCCTTGCCATTCCTAAAGTAAAAGAAAAATTAAAACGTCCTATATGTTCTGCTTGTGGAAAAATTAAACGTTATTATTTTAATCAAATAGCAAGAGAATATAATTTTGATGCCCTTGCTACTGGACATAATTTAGATGATGAAGTTGCACGCCTAACAAGCAATACCTTACGCTGGGATAGAGCTTACCTTAGTGATCAAGGTCCAATTCTTCCTGCTGATGATGGATTTAAGAAAAAGATAAAACCATTATGGCGTGTTACAGAATATGAAACAGCTCATTATGCTTTTGTTATGGGTATTGAAAATCACTATGCACCATGCCCATATAGTTCAGGTGCAAGTTTTTCTATATTAAAAAGTGTATGGATTGATTTAGAATTAGCTATGCCAGGACGAAAATTTGATTTTTATCAAGGATTTTTAGAAAGAGGGAGACAAGCTTTTTTTGATGAAGAACAAGTAAAAGGCAAAATTCTTAGTCCATGCCCACAATGTGGTTATCCAACATCATCTGATGATACTTGTGGAGTTTGCAGAATAAAAGCTGCTGTTTCAGAAGAAACTATATAATTTTTTAACTAAATCCTTTTCAAATATTTTTTTAACTCACCTATAACATTTAGGTGAGTTTTTTATTTACTAGGGTATGTTTCTAAAATATTTAGAATTATTTTAACGCATAAGGCTTATAAAATAAAAAATATTTTCATAAGGACATTGTCCTAATAAGTTTCACTCTCTGTAAGCGAGAAGCAACGCGACTTGCTGAAAGAGTGTGAAACAAGAGGGTATTGCTCGGGTTCAAGGGGCGAAGCCCCTTATTAAACGTGATATTATGTAATAGTAGAATAAAGAAGAAAATGTTATATAAACAAGAAAAAAATTAATTTAGAAACACACCCTAATGTTTCACATGAAACATTTTTATAAAATACGAATAATTTATTTTTTTCTAAAATACTTGCTATTTACCGTAAATAAATTGTTTGTTATAAAGATAAAAAGCATTTTTTATAAATAGTTTAGTATAACAAGTTTTATCCATGAGAATAAAAATGAAAAGAATTATTTTAATAGCATTATTAGTCAGCATGAGTTTTATTAATAAAGGTTATGCAGGGGAAGCTTTTAGGGGGTATTTAGAAAATGAATTACCTAATGTAAGTACGCAAATTTCTCAAGGAAATTTTCAATCTGTATTTAATGAAATAAAAGTAATGCTAAATAATAAAAAGTTAAAAAAGGAAGAAAAGTTATATATTTTAGATAAATATTTTGAATTGGCTAAAAACTTGGGATATTTTGCCGAAGGTGGGCAAATATATGAATTATCATATTCTGTTGATGGAGTTGATAAAGATTTAGCTAAAACTGTTCATGCAAAATTAACAAAATTTTATGAAGATACGAGAAGTTGGCAAAAGGCCATAAAAACGCATTTCTATTATTTGCAACATGTTAAAGTTGAAGATAAGGAAAAAAAGGAAATATTATTTTCTATTGTATCAAATTATATTAATTTATTACAATTTAAAAAAGCAGAACGTGTACTTGGTGAAATATTACAATCAGCAAATGAAAATCGTGATTTTGCGTATGTTTTTTATTATCAAGCACTATGCCATTTTTCACAAAATGAATATAAAGAAGCAATACGATTTTATGAAAAAGCTCTTTCTTTTGATGTATTAGATACAGTTGAAAAAGGGCGTTCATATTATAATATGGGTTTATGTTATGAAATTAATAATGAAATAAAAAATGCTTTAATAAATTATAAAAAAGCAGAAGAATTTTATGAAAATAAAATAGTTATATTTAAAAGAATGGAAAGGTTAAAAAATAAATCTCCTCGTATTTATAATGAAGTAATAAATGAAAAAAGTAAAAGTTAGAAAATATGTTTAATTATCCTCGATTTTTAGTTTCTATAAAAAATTCCATCATAAATTCAAGCTTATTTCAAAAAAAAGCAAGTACGCAAACTTTGGGATTAGCACGTATTTTTTCTTGGGTTTCTTTTATTATCATTATCATATTTAGTATTTTCTTATCTGTTTTTATTGCAACAAATACAAGAAGTAGTCTTATAAATAGCCAAGAATCTTATGCGTTATTAATGGCAGAAAATATAAATAAGCAAATTTTTAGACGTTTTACTTTACCTGTTGCGTATGCATCAGGTCGAGTAACTCTTTCAGAACCTGATCAATATCGTTTGCTTGATGAAGTGGTTAATTCTTTAATGCATGGTTTGCGTATTGAGGCAATACGTATTTATGATGCAAATGAAAAAGTAGCGTATTCAACTGATAAAGATGAACTACAAGATTCTGAATTAGCAACTATTGGGGTAAAAAATGTATTTAAATATAAAGCACATAGTTTTGAAATTATTTCAACAATGAGTTTTTTACGTGCATTATTTACTCCTAATTTACCAGAAGAAACTTTTACATTAAGAACTGTATATCCATTGACTATTGATTATGATTTAGCTCCTTTTAAAAGTTTAGATTCTAAAGAACAACCTATTTTAGGTGCTTTGGAAATTATGCAAGATGTAACAGATTTATATAAAATTGCTATACGTTCACAATGGACAATTTTATTTGGTTTTACACTATCTATCTTGATTTTATTTATTTTATTGCAAATTATAGCTAGACTTGCAGAGCGTATTATTAGTGAACGTATTAAACAAAACAAACAATTAGAAAATGAATTGCACCAAAATGAAAAACTTGCAAGCATGGGACGTATGGTTTCTAGTATTGCTCATGAAATACGAAATCCTTTAGGTATTATTAAATCAAGTTCTGAATTTTTACTTAATAGAAATTCAATGGATAATACAGGAAAACAATTAGTTGGGGCAATTTATGATGAATCAAAACGGTTAAGTAATACAGTTTCTGATTTTTTAGATTATGCAAAACCACGTAAAGCAGGAGAAGAATTAGTAAATTTATCTGAAATAGTGCAAAAAGTTTGGACTTTTTTACAAAGTTCTTTTTTAGAAAAAAATATTGAAGCATTTTTTTATTTTTCGGATAAATTAGTTATAAAAGGTGATCCTGATTTAATGTATAGAGCTATTTATAATGTTTTTGTTAATGCTGAACAAGCAATGAGCAAAGACGGTTCTATAACAGTTTATGGCAAAGAAGAATATGATTATGTTTCTTTGCGTTTTGTTGATAGTGGAGAAGGTTTTAAAGAAGATTTTACAAAATGCTTAGATCCATTTTATACAACAAAAGATACAGGAACAGGATTAGGCTTGCCTATTGTTCATAGCATTATAAAAGCACATAATGGAGAATTAAAACTTTATAATGATGAAAAAGGTGGAGCAACAGTAGAATTTATTTTACCTTGTATAAAAGAAAATAAACAACCAACTAATACAGATAAAAAACAAAATAATGATAATGGACTTGTAATGCAGGGAGTATAATATGGCAAATGGTCGTGTTTTAATAGTAGATGATGAAAAAAACTACTTGCTTATTTTACAAGCAATTTTGGAAGATGAAGGCTATGAAGTAACAACAATTAATGATCCTGAAATGGTTCTTCCATTTTTAGAGGAGTCAGAGGTTGATGTTGTTATTACGGATATGAAAATGCCTAAAATTACAGGAAAAGAGCTTTTACAATATATAAAGAAAAATTATCCTCGTTTGCCTGTGCTTATTATGACTGCTTTTGGTAGTATTGAAAGTGCTGTGGAAGTTATGCGTCAAGGGGCTTTTGATTATATTACTAAACCTTTTGCCAATGATGAATTATTGCTTTCCTTACATAATGCTATGGAGCTTTCTAAAACGCATCAACAATATCAAATTTTACGTGAAACATTAGAAGAGCGTTTTAATGCTCATCAAATTGTGGGTAAATCAAAAGCTATAATGGAAACTCTTGCTGTCGTGGATAGAGTTGCACAAAGTAAAACAGCTATACTTATTGAGGGGGAATCTGGTACAGGTAAAGCAATGGTTGCAAAGGCTGTGCATTTTTCATCTCCTCGCAATGATATGCCTTTTGTTGCTGTAAATTGTCAGGCTTTTAATAATGAAAATTTAGAAATAGAACTTTTTGGGCAAGAAACATTAGGTATAAACGGCACAACAGCTCTTAAACGTGGGCGTATTGAAATGGCTGATCAAGGAACACTATATCTTGGAGAAGTTGGTGCATTAAGCTTAGAAATGCAAGTAAAGCTTTTACGTGTATTACAAGATAAAGTTTTAGAGCGTATTGGTGGTTCTGAACAAATTCCTATTGATGTTCGCGTTGTTGTAAGTAGTACAAAAGATTTAAATAAACTTGTTTTTGAAGGGAAATTTAGAGAAGATTTATTATATAAATTAAATATTGTTAAAATTGAAATGCCACCTTTACGTGAAAGAAGGGAAGATATTCCCTTACTTATTGCTCATTTTATCAATAAAGTTTGCCAAGAAAATAATATTGAAGCAAAACATATTAGTTATGAAGCATTAAATTATTTAACTGGGTATGATTGGCCAGGTAATATACGTCAATTACAAAATATTATTGAACGATTAATGATTATGATACCGCATAAAGAAATTGGTGTTGAAGATTTACCTCCAGAAATAAAAGATGAAGACGCACAATTTAAATCTGCTGTGGATCTTTTACCCATTAGTTTAAATCTTGCTGATACATTGGATAAAATTGAGGGTGCTGTGGTGCGTAGGGCTTTAGTTAGAGCTGATTTTGTGCAATCACGTGCAGCAGAAATGCTTGGTATTTCAAGAAGTTTAATGCAATACAAATTGAAAAAATATAATATTACTGGGCATTAATTTTTTTAGTAGATAATTTTGAGAGCCGTTTTATTAAAGTAAGACGGCTTTTTTTTATTTTTAATTTTAATTTTTTTTTGAGAGGAGAACTTTTGAAAAAGTTCCCCTCTCAAACTCTTCCCTCAAAATTTTTTAATTCAAAAGCTCTTTTGCGTGCAAAAGAGCTTTTTTTTACATTATAAAAAATAACATTGATTATATTTTAATATAGGTTGTGTTTTCAAATTATTTTTTTCTTGTTTATATAACATTTTCTTCTTTATTTTACTATTACATAGTATCACGTTTAATAAGGGGCTTCGCCCCTTGAACCCGAGCAGGGTGGTAAGCTAACGGGGGGCAAGCCCCCCTAGCTCTCACCCCCTGCACCCCCGAGCAATGCCCCCTGTTTCACACTCTTTCAGCAAGTCGCGTTGCTCCTCGCTTACAGAGAGTGAAACTT
>JAHHTE010000004.1 GCA_020024815.1 Mailhella sp. | reverse complement strand
CGCTAATAGAAACAGTTTTCTAAAAATTATAAAGCCCCACTTTGTGGGGCTTTTTTTATATTATTTTACAAACAAAAAAATAAGGCTTTTATTTATTCTTGAAATAATGTTTTTTATGAATTTTTTAAATTTTTATTTCTAAAATAAGGCTATCTAACGTATTAATAATTTTTAAATATTATTCTTTAATACTAAAAATAACCTAGTTACAATAAAAAAAAGCTCTTTTACAAGCAAAAGAGCTTTTAAATTAAAAAGTTTTGAAAAGAAAGTTTAAGAAGGGAACTCTATCAAAAACTCTCCTCTTATCTAAATAACATTTTCATAACTTAATTATATATCAGTGCCATTAAAAGCTCTTTTTAACATATCAAAAGGACTGGCTTTTGATTCCACAATATGAATATAATCAGGACAAATCACACCAAACTCACGCTCTGCTAAATCAAGGTTATAGCCCATTTGTAAAGCAAGACTTTGAGGAGGAATAGCACCAAAAGGAGCAGAAAAAAAGCGTTCTCTTTCTAAAATATACCAGCCAGTTGTTTCAAGGCTACAATCATAAAGAGTAATTTCATTTTCATCAATTTTTGCTATGGTACTCCAATGATCAATAATTGGGCCTACTTGCTTTGGTAAAAAACGACAAAAACGAATAACAGCTGTTCCTTTTTTGTATTTTACATATTGCATAAGAGTTTCCCAAATAGTATCAAGGTCTACTTGTGGGTTTAAAAACCCCTCTCCCATAATTGGTTTTTCATTACCTAGATATGCAAATGGACAAAAATAGTTGTAATTTAATTGAACTTTCCATTTTTCGAGCATGGATCGAACCATATTTAGATAATTTGATTCGTGTTTGACGATGCGTTCCCAGTTTTCAATATCTTTTGCTTCTTGCACAAAAACATCATTTAAAATATCACGTGCTTGAAAAGCAGAAATACCTGAAACCAAACGAAATGCATTTAGAACAGAATATGCTGCACAAAAATTATCAATTTTACCTTGATAGAGAGGGTTCATATATGCTCCTAAATTAAGTTGTATGACTATACAAGCACAATGATTATTTGACAAGAAAAAGCATAAAAACCTTAATTTTAAGCTAGACATAAGAATAATTAATGTATATAAATAAAAAATCACTATATAACTATATAACGATAAATTGATATAGGATGCCTTTTTATGAAAATCGTTTCTGAATTAAAAGAAATAAAAGAACTCTGTAAGAGTTTGAAAAAACAAGAAAAAACAATTGCTCTTGTTCCTACTATGGGATTTTTACATGCAGGACATATTTCTCTTATAAAAAAAGCAAGGGAAAAAGCAAATATTGTTATTGTGAGTAGGTTTGTTAACCCAACACAATTTGCACCAAATGAAGATTTAGACGCATATCCTAATGATAGAGAACGTGATCATAAAGCAACAAGTGAAGCAGGAACAGATATTTTATTTGAACCACTTGCAACGGCAATGTATAATGAAAATCATGGAGCATGGGTAGAAGTTCCTGAACTTGGAAAATTATTGTGTGGACAAACTCGTCCTATCCATTTTCGTGGTGTTTGCACTGTTGTAACAAAGCTTTTTAATCTTATTCAACCAGATTTTGCAGTTTTTGGTAAAAAAGATTTTCAACAATTAGCTATTATTCGGCGTATGGTACGCGATTTAAATATGAATGTTGAAATTATTGCAGGGGATATTATTCGTGAAGATGATGGACTTGCAATGAGTTCTCGCAATGCTTATTTGACAAAAGAAGAACGTTCTCTTGCTCCTTTTATTCGTAAGGGGCTTTTACTTTTAGCTGAAAAAGCTAAAAATGGAGAACATAATGCAAATTCACTTTATGTTATTTTTTCACAATTTATACAAGAGCATATTCCACAAGCTCGTATTGATTATGTAAAAATGATAGATAAAGATGAGCTTACAGAATTGGAAAACCTAAAAGATTGTGCTGTTGTTGCTGTTGCAGTGTATCTTGGAAAAGCACGTCTTATAGATAATATTTTAATAGAATCAAAATAATGCAAAAACCAAAAGGTTTTGCAAAGGAGACTTATGATTCCAGCAAAAGGTAAATACGTATTCTCTTCTGAATCCGTTACAGAAGGTCATCCAGATAAAGTTGCTGACCAAATTTCTGATGCAATTTTAGATACTCTTTTAGAACAAGATCCTGATTCTCACGTTGCTTGTGAAACATTAGTAACAACTGGTATGGCTGTTATTGCAGGGGAAATTACCACTTCTGGATATGCTGATCTTCCAGGTGTTGTACGTGAAACCATTAAAAACATTGGTTACAATAGCTCTGATATGGGCTTTGACTATCAAACTTGTGCTGTATTATCTTCTATTGATAAACAATCTCCTGATATTGCACAAGGTGTTAAACGTGAAGTTGCTGAAGATCAAGGTGCTGGAGACCAAGGCATGATGTTTGGTTTTGCATCTAATGAAACTGATACTCTTATGCCAGCTCCTATTTATTGGGCTCATCAACTTTCTTTACAATTAGCTCGTGTTCGTAAAGATGGTATTGTAGATTTCTTCCGTCCTGATGGAAAAACACAACTTTCTTTTGAATATGAAAATGGTAAACCAATTCGTATTAATAATGTTGTTATTTCAACACAACATGCTCCAAATGTAGACCAAGCTGATATTGAAGAAGCTGTTCGTCGTGAAGTTATTTATCCTGTGCTTAGTCAATCAGGTTTCTTTGATGAAAAAGATTGCCAAATTTACATTAACCGTACAGGTCGATTTGTAATTGGTGGTCCTGTTGGCGATTGTGGGCTTACTGGACGTAAAATTATTAATGATACATACGGTGGTATGGGTAATCATGGTGGTGGAGCTTTCTCTGGTAAAGATCCATCTAAAGTTGACCGTTCTGCTGCATATATGGCTCGTTATGTTGCTAAAAACGTAGTAGCAGCAGGTCTTGCTCCTCGTTGTGAAGTTCAAATTGCATATTGTATTGGTGTTGCTGAACCTGTTTCTGTTCTTGTTTCTTCTCTTGGTACAGGTGATATTCCTGATGAAATTCTCACCAAAGCAGTTCGTGAAGTATTTGACCTTCGTCCTTATCATATTACAAAACGTCTTGATCTTAAACGTCCTATTTATTCAAAAACTTCTTGCTATGGACATTTTGGTCGTGAACTTCCTGAATTTACTTGGGAAAAAACTGACGCAATTAATGATCTTCGTACTGCAGCAAAAGTATAATTTTATACATATAATAAATAAAAAAAGCTCTCTTATGAGAGCTTTTTTTTATTTTTTTTTCCCAACCCTCCTCAATTAGGGTATGATTAAAAAGTATTTTTTCTTAAAAAATCAATAAATTATTTATTATTGATACTAGGGTGTGTTTCTAAATTAATTTTTTTTCTTGTTTATATAACATTTTCTTCTTTATTCTACTATTACATAGTATCACGTTTAATAAGGGGCTTCACCCCTTAGACCCGACCAAAGGGGAAACGAGGGGCAAGCCCCTTGTGTTTTCCCCCTTTGGAAACCCAAACGCAAACCCCTTTACGCTACATACTTTTATGCGAGCTTTGCCCGCTCCAAAGAATGTCGCTTTTATTCTCATAAATCATAAGTAACTGCTATTTGTTTGGGTTTATGCGGTAGCCGTTGGCGAAGAATAAGCCTTGCGGATAGCGACAGCGGTTTATGTAGTTTAATTGTGCGTAACTAGGGTGTGCTTCTAAATAATTTGAAAATATTCTCTAGTTAGAAAATAATTCAGAAATATATTTTAAATAGTATGTTATTGTCTATTTATTTTTTTATGGAGAAAAAACAAAAGCTCTTTTGTAAGCAAAAGAGCTTTTGGATTAAAAAGTTTTGAGGGAAGAGTTTGAGAGGGGAACTTTTTCAAAAGTTCCCCTCTCAAAAAAATAAAAACAAAAAGCACTTAGTAGGGGAACTAAGTGCTTTTTGTTAGGCTTAGAGACTAAATAAGCCATGCTTCAAAGAGTTTAAGGAGGTTAGTTTAATGGTTATTATGATTGAAATTTTTAATAAAAATTGTATTTGTTTTTATTGTTTTTTTTGCCTCTTTATAACTTTCAAGAGGATATTCTATTGATTGATTTTTTTCAAAAGAAAAAAGAGAAAATATTGTATCAAAAAAGGATAAATCTAAATTGCTAGCTTGCCATTCTTCAGAATGAGCATGGTAAGTATGATAACAAGCGACATTTGCTTTATTTGGAATTAGTAATACAAAAGTTAAACTAATAAAAATAAAGCTTATATTTTTTAAAAAGGTCAGATGGTGATAAAAAAACATCTATAAATCCTTCTTATTACAAGGGGATAAATTAAAAATAATTTATCCCCTTTGAAAACTAACCAAAAATGACTATAAATAATTATTTTTAGTTACTTTAAGCTATGATGTACCAACTTTTCCTATACAACATACAGCAAAGAGCGTGCCAAAATTTATTTTTATCTATTCTATTGAAATATAATAAATAATATTTTATAAGTTCTTTTCTTATGTAAAAAAGCAGTAAAGAAAAATACATAATGAAAAAATAACGTATAAATTTTATACAGGACAAAAAAATGAATAGAAAAATGAAATTTGCATCTCTTTTTTATGATAGAAATGAGGATAGTTTAAGAACATCTTTACAAAATTATTTTCGTGTAGCAGAACAAAAAAGAGCTAAAAATAACAAGATGATAAAAGAAAAATCTCGTATTTGTATGCTTCCCCATGCTGGACATATTTATTCTGGTGAAGTTGCTGCAACAACTTTATCAGAAATTAATTTGCCTAAAAAATGTATTATTTTATGCCCAAACCATACTGGTTATGGAAAAGATTTTGCTGTTTGGGATAAAGGTAGTTTTGAAACACCTCTTGGGGCTATGGAAATAGACCAAGAAACAGCTAAAAAAATTTTAGAAAACAATGTATTTTCAGCAGATTACAAAGCACATGAGCAAGAACACAGTATAGAAGTAATTTTGCCTTTTTTACAGTTTCAAGGAGACTGTATAAAAATTATACCTATTTGTTTACGTTCATTAGAACATCTAAAAAGTGCAGCACAAACAATTTTATCTTGTATGCAAGAAGATGAAGATTTAGGTTTAATAGTAAGTTCTGATATGAATCATTTTGCAAGTGAACAAGAGAACCGTAGAAAAGATTTTCTTGCTATTGAAGCTTTACAAAACTTAGATGAGCAAGCATTATTAGAAATAGTAAAAAGAGAAGATATTAGTATGTGTGGCGTACTTGGTGCGTATATTGCAATTCTTGTAGCAAAAGGTTTAGGCTATACAAAAAGTAATCTTGTAGAATACGATACATCAGCAACCGCATCATTAGATTTTACACGTGTTGTAGGTTATGCTGGAATGTATATTAACTAAGAGGCATATATGTTAGCACAAAGAATGAATAGATTAGGAACGGAAAATGCTTTTGCTGTTGCATTACGAGCAATGCAACATACTGAACAAGGCAATATTGTTTATCCATTTCATTTAGGAGATTTAAACTTTAAAACTCCTGAACAAATTACTAATGCAATGTTTAAAGCTGTACAAGAAGGTAAAACAGGTTATTGTCCTGCTGCTGGTATTATGCCTTTACGTGAAGCTTTAGCAGAAGATATTAATAATACAAGAAAAACAAAATATACTGCTGAAAATGTTCTTGTGCAAACAGGAGGGAAACCTGTTATTGCCAAGTTTTTATTAGGTTTTATGGATGAAGGAGATGAAGTTTTATTTCCTAATCCAGGATTTCCTATTTATGAATCTTTTATTGAATTTTTGGGTGGTATTGCAAAACCTTATGGTTTTAAAGAAACACAAAATGGATACAGTATTGATTTTAAAGCATTAGAAAAAGCTGTTAGTTCTAAAACAACATGTATCATAATAAATGATTTTCAAAACCCCACAGGATCAGAAGCAACGCAAGAAGAACGAGAAAAATTAGCAGAATTTATTCTAAAACATAAGCTTATGGCTTTAGTTGATGAAGCATATTTTGATATTCGTTATGAAGGGCAAAGCCATTCATTACTTGAAATAGAAGAAATTCGAGAACGTGTTGTTATGCTTTATACATTTTCAAAGAAGTTTGCCATGACAGGGTGGCGAGTGGGAGCAATGTTTGTACCAACAAAATATATTCCTCAATTAAGTAAATTGAATGTTAATATTGAATCTTGCACCCCTCATTTTGCACAATATGGAGCATTAGAAGCTTTGCATTTACCACAAAGCGAAACCCAAAAAATGCTCACAAGTTTGCAAGAAAGACGAGATATTGCTGTAACAATGTTAAATCAAATTCAAGGAATACATTGTCCAAGTCCAAATTGTGCTTTTTATTTATTTCCTAATGTAACAAAACTTATGGAGCAAAAAGGGTTTGCAAATGATTATAAAGGGTTTGCAGAAGATGTTTTGATTAAAACAGGCGTAAGTTTTTGTACTCGTGAGCATTTTGGTAAAATACTCCCCCATGAAACAGAAAAATTTATTCGTTTAGCTTTTTCAGGTGTAACAGTTACGCAAATAAAAGATGCATTAACAGCATTAAAAGAATATGCTCAACAATAAAAGGTAGGTGAGTTTTTTATAATTTTATTTGAGAGGGGAACTTTTGAAAAAGTTCCCCTCTCAAGCTCTCTTATTCAAAAACTCTTTTGTTTGCAAAAAGAATTTTTTTATATTTGCCGCACTTGGTTTTGACAATTCAGCAAATAAAAAAAGCCGTCCTATAAAATAAGACGACTTTTATAATACAATTTAAAAATTTTATGAAAAGAATTTTTTTTAGGGTGTGTTTCTAAATTATTTAGAATTATTTAAACGTATTAGGCTTATAAAATAAAAACAGTACGTTCATAAAGCCACTGTCCAAAAAGTTTCACTCTCTGTAAGCAAAGAGCAAAGCGACTTATTGAAAGAGTGTTAAACTTGGGGCATTGCTCGGGCTTATGGGGTGAACCCCCTCGTTTCCCCTTTGGTTGGGTCTAAAGCGCGAAGTCCCTTATTAAACATAATACTATGTAATAGTTGAATAAAGAAGAAAATGTTATACAAACAAGAAAAAAAATAATTTAGAAACATTCCCTACTTTATTTAGAATAAATAAAGAACAACTAAGCTAGAACGACTAATACTATCATTATATCCTGAAAAGTCTGGTGTATCTTTAAAATTTACCCACATATGGCCAAGTTCTAAGGCTACAATAATATTTTTTTGTAACATATAATAGCTATTTAAATTTAATTCTATTAATTTATCACCTTGTACTAAATAGTTAAAATTAGGTGAAAAAGGATTATTTTTATCTAAAGGACGAGAATTATTTTTCCAATTTGGAGATTCATTTGTTCCTTCAATATATGCAATTCGAGCTGTATGGTTTAATTTAGGCAATAAACTAAAATTTTTATGTTCAGCAACAAGTCCCCATGTACCAAAAACAGAATCACGTAAATTATTATAACGGTCAAAACCAAAAATATTATCATCAAAAAGTATAGAAGTTGCTACAAAATCAGCATCTAATACAACTGCATGTTTGTTATAGCTGTTTTTTTGTAAAACTTCATTGTATTTATCTCCCGGGGTATACCATGCACCTAAAGAGGCAATACCATTATCCGTAGCATATTTTATTCTACTTGCAATAAGATATGATTCAACATTATTACTTGCATCAGGTTGGATATGCATAAGTTTTTGTTTATCATAACTTGTTTGAGAATAAAGAGTGTCTAATGTAAAGCTAAGAGGTGAAAATTGACTATATTCTAATGATGTTGCAAATACATAAGAATTTGTATTTACAGGATAATTTTTTGTAAAATCAGAAAAAAGAGGTTTTCCTTTAGTTCCCACATCAGCACCTTTTTTAATATACATAAACCAAGGTACTATTTTAAATGTTTCATAATCAAATTTTGTGCTTAATAAAAAAGCATCTGCATCATCGTCTTTATAAATGTAATTTCCATTATTATCAAAAGATGGTTCATCATCAGAAGCTAGGCGTAACCATGCGGTATTAATAGAAATATTTTCATTTATTTCTCCATATATATTGATTGCATCACTTCTGCCATCTAAAATTGAACTACCAAAAGCATAAGAAGGTGTTACAATAGGAAGTCTTCCCATTTGCACACGAAAATTTGTTTCAGGCATAGCCCATTCAAAAACAGCATAACGGATTAAAAGATTTGCATCGGGATCTTTGGAAAGATCATTGCCATTATTTCCCCATGTGTAAGGACGTCTATTAAAATGTACATAAGCAAAAATTTCATCACCTTTGTGATATTCAAAACCAAATCTTAATCGTGTTGCAGGAACAAAATTTTCATTTTTATTATTTCTTCCTGAATCTCCATAGGTAAATTCTTGAGTGAAGAAAAGACGAGGGCGAAATTCCCCAAGACTTGGATCAGAAGGTGGATCTAATGTTACAGCATAACCAAAAGAGTTAAAATTAAAAAAGCTTGCAAGGAAAAAAGTTATTAATAATAGCTTTTTCATGTATTCTCCATATATATTAAATTGAATGGGAAATATAAAAGAGAAAAATTTTTGTGTAAAGTTTTATTCTTAAAAATACCTTTGTTAGAAGAATAAATAAAAAAAAGGACAAATAAATTTGTCCTTTTTATAATTATTTGTATTTGAGATATTAATTAATTATATCTTTTAGTTTTTTTTTGATTTTAGAACCAAGAGTTTGTTCATGTTTTTCAAATAATTCATCAAGTTTTTCTAGAAGTTCTTTTTGTTCTGTGGTTAAATTGGTAGGTGTTTCCACAATAACCTCAATTAATAAATCACCTGTACGTTTTTCACCAGGAAAAGGAAGTCCTTTACCTTTTACTTGATAAATAGAGCCACTTTGAGTGCCTTTTGGAACATCAAATTCAATATCTTCATCAAGAGTTGGTACTTTTATTTTCGCACCAAGAGCTGCCTTTGTAAAAGATATTTTTGTACTATAAATAAGGTTTTGTCCATCACGATCAAAAACTTTATCTTCTTCTACATGGATAACAACATAAAGGTCGCCATTTGGTCCACCATTTCTTCCTGCTTCACCTTCACCACGTAAACGTAATCTTGCACCATTATATACACCTGCTGGCACATGTACAGTAAGTTCTTTTTTCTCTTGAACAGAACCTTCTCCTTTACAACGAGGACATGGTTTTGTAATAATAGTACCTTTGCCTTGACATTTTGGGCAAGGACTTGCAAAGCGAAAAGGTCCTTGTTGAACAAAGACTTGCCCTGCTCCATTACACTGTGAACAGGTTTCTTTTTTACTTCCTTCAGCAGCACCTGAACCTTTACAATCAGGACAAGTATTAAGACGAGGTATAGTAAGGCGAACATCATCACCTTTTGCTGCTTGTCTAAAACTAATACGTAAATTATATCTTAGATCATCACCAACAGTGGGACGATTAGAATTTCTTGCACTAGCACCACCAAATCCAAAAAAGTTTTCAAAAATATCTCCAAATTGAGAGAAAATATCTTCATTGGTAAAGCCAAAACCACCACTACCAAAATCACTATGCCCAAATCTATCATAATGGGCTCTTTTTTCATCATCACGCAAGACATCATAGGCTTCTGCTGCTTCTTTAAAGCGTGCTTCAGCTTCTTTATTATCAGGATTTCTATCAGGGTGGTTTTCAAAAGCTATTTTGCGATATGCTTTTTTTATTTCTTCAGCAGTTGATGTTCTTTCAACACCTAAAACTTCGTAATAATCTCGTTTACTCATGGTCATTTATTGTTAAGGTCTATACAAAACAATGTCGACTATGTTATACACAGAGCCGACATCAAAATTGCACTAGCAATTATGCATTGGTCTATATCCAATACATAAGCATTAAAAATTAATCGTCAATAAGATTTTTTTGTAAATCTTCATCTTCACGAACAGGGGTAAAATATTCTAAATTTTCAGGCATAATTTTACCAGCAGCTATTTCACGAAGAGCTGTAACAACTTCTTTATTTTTAGTAGGCATTAATGGTTCATAACCTTGACGGAATTGTTGAACACGTTTAATTGCCATTTGCACAAGTAAAAAACGGTTATTAATGCGTTGTTGGCAGTCTTCAATAGTAATACGAGCCATTTTTATTCTCCTCTTTGCTTTGCAAAAATGGAATTATTAAAAAAGCCCCTGAAAGGGGAAACATGCTAATTGTAAAGAAAAAAATTATTATTCTTAAGCCTAATTCTTGTCAAGTTAAGATTTTTACTTTGTGGTATTATTCTATTAATTTTAATTTGTTATTAAATAAAAAAAGGAGAATATTTTCTCCCTTTTTTATTATTTTTCTTTTTTATATATTCCTTCAAAATTTACTGGAAAGACATTTGCTCCATGCACAATGCATAAACCATTTTTAATAGTTAAAACATAGATTTTTTGTTCAGCAACAGTTTTTATTGCAACCCAAAGTTTATCTTGTGGAAGTTCTGCTCGAAATAAAAGTTGTTTGCCTAAATCAATTTTCTTTTCTTTTTCTTGTTTGTTTTTTTTATTCTTTGTTTCTTCTTTTTCATTTTTTACTTGAGAAACAAAGGATTGCATAGGATTAGCATATCCTTGAATAAAAAGTTTTTCTTTTTCTTTTGTTATGGTAATGAGATTATCTTGGAATACATAATTACCAGTTTCTGGTTTTTGCCAAACTTTTTGGCTTAATAATTGTGTTCTTGCAACAACAGAAACCATAAATGCTTCATCTTCTGTAAATTCTATTGCAAATTGGCTTGCCATTTCAGAACGCCCTACTTCTAACCATTGCATTTGCTCTTTTTTCAAGACATTATATTCTTGTTTTGGCATTTCTTTCATAATAATTTGCCAAGTCATATTGAGCATTCTATCTGCTATGGCATATTCTTGGTTTTTTTGTAATAAATCTTCATGTTTTTCAGGTGTAAAAATAGGAGTTGTTTCTGCTTTTACAGAAGAGCATAAAGAAAAACAAAAAAAACAAATAAGGAAAAAATATTTCATACGTTATTGTGTAATAGCTGTTTTAGGATAATTTTGTGCTGTTTCATAAGCTTGCATAGCAATACTCATAAAACTTTCGTTAAATCCTTGTGGTTTAGTTGGTAAACTTGATGCAACAGCATAAAGCCCTGCTAACATATCACCAAAATCTACATAGCCCATGTGTGCAAGACGAATAATTTCATCTTTCATAGGTTCTTGTCCTGCTGCAATAATAACTCCTGTTTTCTTTGCTGCAAGGCTAACTAAATCACTTCCACTCACACCTTGAGGTATTGCCACAGAAGTTAATCCCCATGCATAATTTGTTTTTGCAAAAGGTTCTAAGCCCATAGCTTTGATACCTGCTCTTGTCATTTGTGCTAAAGCATAATGTTTTTGATAAAGGCTATCTAAATCTCCATCTTCAAAAATCATGGTTAATGCTTCACGTAAACCAACAATTAAAGAAACAGGTGAACTAAAATTTGTTTGATTTTTTACTACATTTTTTAATTCAGCTTTTAAATTAAAATAAAAACAAGAATGTTCAACTTGTTCTGCTTTTTTCCATGCTTTTTCAGATAATGCTAAAAGAGATAAACCAGCAGGCACCATAAGTCCTTTTTGCGAGCCAGTAAGAAGTGCATCAATTCCCCATTCATCAAGAGGAGCTGGGGAAATTCCCACAGAAGAAATACCATCTGCCACTAAAAGTACATTATATTTTTGCGTTACTTTTGCAATTTCATAAATTGGGTGCATAACTCCCGTAGAAGTTTCGCAAATTTGGATTAATACACCTTTAATGGTAGGGTCTTTTTTTAATGCTTCTTCAATATCATCTGCTTGAATTGCTTGCCCCCAAGGTTTTGCAATTTCCACAACTTCAAGACCTTGCGATAAAGCAATTTGTCCCCAACGTTCACCAAATTTACCAGCTTGAGCAACAAGAACTTTTTCTCCACGAGCAAAAAGATTTGTAACTGCTGCTGTCATAGCTCCTGTTCCAGAACTAGCAAGAGGTAATACTTCTTGTTCTGTTCCAAAAAGCTTTTTTAAATAAACACGGGTTTCTTCCATAATGGATTTAAATTCAGGTTTTCTATGATGAATCATAGGCATTGCCATTGCTAAACGTACACGATCAGGAATAGCTGTTGGTCCTGGTGTTAAAAGACGCAAATGATTTTGCATATATTAAACCTCTACTTTAAAAGTTCATACCATTATTTTTTATATCCTTATTTTAGGAATATGTGATTATTAAATATTCCCAAAAAATATAGGATAATAAAGAAAACATTGCCCAAAAATATTCATCACAACAAGTAAGAAAACAGCAGCAGATCCCATATCTTTGGCTGCTTTTACATGTGGAGAATAATCACGAGTTATAAGATCTAAGGTTTCTTCTATGGCAGAATTAAAAAGTTCTGCAATCATAACCAGTCCCCAGCCACTAAGAGAGCAAAAAGTTTCTAAAAAAGAACGTTCTGTGAACCAAGCTAAAAGAGCAAGAAGGATAAAAATAAAAAATTCTTGTCGTAAGGCTAAGCTTAATTTTAATCCAGTAAAAAGTCCTTGAATAGAATAACTTAATGCACAAAAAACGTGTAAAAATCCACCAATAAAACCTGTTTTTTTTTCCATTATTTTCTCAAAAATATATAATACTATATGCTATTGGTTAAAGCCTGGTAATTCCACAGAATGGAAAGAATCACTTTGTCCATTAGCTTTTGGACAGGCTTCACGCAAATAACAAATTTCGCAAGCACCACGAAATGGTAAAGTTGTAAGAACGCTAAAGCGTCTGCTAAGAGTAGGTTCACCTTGTAAATAAGGAATATTTTCTTCTTCAAGAGCTTTTGCAATACAATCATTAGGTTCAGGACAAGGAGCACAGCCAGCTAATTCTACTTCAGGCATGATTTGATATACAGCATTCATAATAATTGCTTGTCCTACACAGTTGAAACGAAAACCTTTTTCAGGGTCATCAGCAAAAATTTTATCTGCTTCTTGCTCTACACTTTCATTAAGCCATACAACAAGATAATTGCCTTTTTCTGTTTTTAAAATCATGGCATTTAATTCTTTAGCAAGGCGTTCAAAAGTATTCACCATATTTTCTAAAATTTGCCCACCAAGTCTATTTTCTTGTAATAAAGCCATAATAGCTTCCATATCAAAATACGGTTGAATAGATAAAACTTCTTTTGTATAATTTGCCATATAATCCTCATATAAAAAATCTTTTAAATAGTATATACGCTTTATTCTAGGTGTCAAATATTATTGGTATATTCCAAGACTTTACTTTATAAAATTTCTGTATAATATATAGGAACTTGGAGGAAAGTATATGAGTGATATGAAAATCCCCAATAAAATTCGTTTTGAATATCATAATGAAAAAAATGTAACACTAGAGTATGCACATGGGGTTTGGGGTGGTATAAATACAAATGGAGAAATTGAAATAAATTTTTATACAGAAGAAGATAAAATTCCAGAATGTGCAGAGCGTTATATACAACCAAATGGAACTTTTAGCCCAGAAGTTACGCATTATTCTGATGAAAACTCACGAACCATTATACGAAATATTAATAATCGTGTACTTTTAAATCATCAAGCTGCTATTGCTTTATATAATTGGCTTGGGGATAAGCTAGAAAGTTTAGAAGCAGAAGAAATGCGTTTTAATGCAGACATAAATTCCAATAATAGAGAACAATAATGGCAAAAAAAAATCGCTATCAATACGAACAAGACAATAACGAAGAAGAATTTTATATCAGTCGTTCCCAAAAAAAACGAGATAGTTCTGCTCTACAAAAAATTGGGGAAGAAATTGCAAACCTTGCTCCGACAAAATTAGCACAATTACCTTTAACTGATGACCTTGAAAAAGCTTTTCAAGAATATAGACGTATTACAAATAAAGAAGCAAAAAGAAGACATTTACAATATATTGGCAGGCTTATGCGTGAAGCTCAAATTGAAAATGAAATTAATGGACAAGAAGATATTGTAAGTGCTTATCTTGAAATGAAAAATGATTTTTGATTGAAAACACACTGTTAGACCTCTTGACAAAAGTTTCACGAAAGAATACCATTCCTTTAAAACCTATAAACCACTTTCGAGAGGTATCTATATGCCAGCATTAAAAAACATTATTTGTGCTTTGGATTTATCTGAACATAGTCAACTTGTGGCAGAACAAGCCTCTATGCTCGCAAAATTATCTGGTGCAAAAGTTCATGCAATTTATGTTGCTCCTACCATGACACAATATACAGGCTTTCATGTTGCACCAAGCACCATTGATGGCTTTGTAGGTGAAATTGTTTCTGGTGCAGAAGCAAGTATGTCCGATTTTACAGCAAAACATTTTCAAGGTGTTGATGTTGAGTCTGAAGTTGTAGTTGGTTATGCAACAGAAGAAATTATTGCAGCAGCAGAAAAATATCATGCTGATCTTATTATTATGGGAACACATGGACGTAAAGGTATTGACCGTATTTTATTTGGATCTGTTGCAGAAAAGGTTGTTACTCAATCAAAAGTACCTGTTTTAACTGTGCGTCCAAAACCACAAGCATAAAAATTTATAGGGAGCAAATGCTCCCTTTTTTATCGCAATATTTTTAAAATAATTTTAAGGATAGTATCCTTTTTATTCTACTATTACATAGTATCACGTTTAATAAGGGGCTTCACCCCTTAGACCCGAGCAGGGTGGTAAGCTTACGGGGGGCAAGCCCCCCTAGCTCTCACCCCCGCTTTATTCGTAGCTTCCTGCGTCGCAACGACTAAAGCAAGGGGGAAAACACAAGGGGCTTGTCCCTCGTTTCCCCTTTGGTTAAGTCTAAGGGGTGAAGCCCCTTATAATACCTAATACTATGGAATAGTATAATAAAAAAATTAATCTTTTTTGGGTTCTAATTTAGGGCAAATTTCATTAAATTCACATTGATCACACAAAGGTTTTCGTGCATCGCAAATATGACGACCAAACCACACAAGCCTATGATTTACATTTCCCCATTCTTCTTGAGGAAAAACTTCCATTAAATCTTTTTCAACTTGTATTGGATCAGTGGAATTTGTTAATCCCAATCTATGCGTAATACGTTTTACGTGAGTATCAACAGCTAAGCCCACATTAATTCCATAAGCAGTATAAAGTACTACATTTGCTGTTTTTCTTGCTACACCGGGAACTTCTACAAGAGCTTCCATACTTTTAGGAACTTCCCCATTATATTTTGTGGAAATTAATTTTGCTGCTGCAACAATATTTTTTGCTTTATTTTTGTAAAAACCAGTTGATCGGATAACTTCTTCCACGTCTTTAATATCAGCTTGAGCTAACGCAAAAGGGTCTTTCCATTTTCCAAATAAATGTGGTGTAACCATATTTACTTTTGCATCAGTACATTGTGCAGAAAGAACTGTTGCAATTAAAAGTTCCCATGCATTTGTATGATGTAAATGTGTTTCTGGTGTTGGATAGCGTTTTTGCAATCCAAGCAAAATTTTTTCTGCTTGTTCTTTTCTAAAACTTAAAGATTTTTTTCTAGGCATATTTTTTTGATTATGTTTTTATGTTGTATTTTAAATTGAATAGATTTTTTATTTTTTGCGAGGGGAACTTTTGAAAAAGTTCCCCTCTCAAACTCTCCCTTCAAAACTTTTTAATCCAAAATCTCTTTTGTATACAAAAGAGATTTTTTCTGCATAATAAATATGATGTATAACAATAGGTAATTACAATAAATTATGCTATTATTCTAAACCCATGTTTTCTTTCCAAGCTTGTAAGGTATTTTCCAAAAGTTGTGAAATGGTCATAAGTCCAATTCCTCCTGGTACTGGTGTCATACCTGCAACTTTTCCTTCTAATGCTTTAAAATCAGCGTCCCCACAAAGACCATTTTCAGTACGATTAATACCAATATCAATAATAACAGCGTCTTTATTCACCATATCTGGTTGTAAAAAATTTGGAATACCAATAGCTAAGAAAATAAAATCTGCGTTTTTACAGATTTCTTTAATATTTTTTGTTTTAGAATGACACATGGTAACAGTGGCATTAACAGGTTTAGCATTTAACATCATAGCAAGAGGACGCCCAACAAGTGGACTTCTGCCAAGCACTACACAGTTTTTGCCTTCAAGTTCATATCCATAATGTTTTAATAAAAACATAGTACCTGCTGGAGTACAAGGACGAAGACCTTTTAAACCTAAAGCAAGACGACCTTGATTTTCTGGGTGTAAGCCATCAACATCTTTTTTAGGGTTAATAGTTTCAAGACATTTTTGTGAGGATAAACCTTTTGGTAAAGGTAATTGTAATAAAATACCGTCTATTTTTTCATCATTATTAAGTTCTTGAATAAGATTTATTAAATCTTCTTCTTTGGTATCTTCTGCTAAGCGATAAGAATAAGAAGTAATGCCTACTTCTTCGCAAGCTTTTTCTTTATTACGGACATATACTTTAGAGGCAGGGTCTTCACCCACTAAAATAACAGCAAGACCAGGAGCTCTTTTTGCTTTTTTTGTTAAACTATCTATTTCATTTTTCACATTAGCACGAAGTTTTTGTGAAACGCTTTTTCCTTCAAGTAAACGCATAATAATTTCCTTTATTCTAAATTATATTTTTTTAATTTACTATGAAGCGTTGCACGAGTAATACCAAGTCTTCGTGCTGCTTCACTTTTATTATCTGCTGTATCTGCTAGTGTTGCAGTAATAGCAGCTTTTTCAATATCATCTAAAGATTTATTTGTAAGTGTATAACAGGCTTTTGGATCGATAATGGTATTTTCTTTATCTGTATGTTGAATAGCAAGTGGAAGACTACGTTCTGAAATATACTCACCTGTTGATAAGATAACAGCCCTTTCCATAGTATTTTCTAATTCTCGAACATTACCTGGCCACTCATAACGCATAAGTAAATCCATACAACGAGGAGTAAAACCTTTGATAGTTTTACGATTAACTGTTGCAAAATTATCAACAAAGCGTTGTGCTAATAATGGAATATCATCTCTACGTTCTCGTAATGCTGGAACTTCAAGATTAATAACATTTAAACGATAATAAAGGTCTTCTCTAAATTTTCCTGCTGTAACTTCTTCTTTTAAGTTTCTGTTTGTTGCTGCAATAATGCGAACATCAACAATTTTTACTTTATCACTGCCAACGCGTTGAATTTCCCCATTTTGTAAAACACGTAATAATTTTGCCTGTAAAGCAAGAGGCATTTCACCTATTTCATCAAGAAAAAGTGTTCCTTTATCTGCTTGAACAAAACGACCTTCACGCATTTTTTCTGCACCAGTAAAAGCACCTTTTTCATGTCCAAAAAATTCTGATTCAAGAAGATTTTCAGCAAGAGCAGCACAGTTAATAGTTACAAAAGCTTCATCTTTTCTATTACTATTAGCTTGTATTAATTTTGCAACTAATTCTTTTCCTGTTCCTGATTCACCTGTAATTAAAACAGTTGCCTCACTTGGTGCAACGGTTTGTATCATTTCTTGCAAAATTTTTACACTAGCACTTTTCCCTAAAGGCATAATAGGATTTTGTGCCAAAGCTTTTTTTAATTGTTTATTTTCTTCTTTTAGCCTTGTATGTTCTAAGGCATTATAGAGAGTTGTTTTTAAAACTTCAAAATCAAGAGGTTTTGTAACATAAGAATAAGCACCAATTTTCATGGCTTCTACTGCTTTTTCCACAGAAGAATATGCAGTCATTAAAATAACAGGAATAGCAGGATTCCAAGCATGAATTGCTGCTAACGTTTCATAGCCGTCCATTTCTGTCATACGTACATCACATAAAACAAAATCAACACGTTGTTCATGGATAAATTTTATTGCTTCTTCGCCTGAAGCAACATCAAAAGCTACATAGCCCCATTGTTCAACCATAAGTTTTAACATATTTCTATGGGCATCATCGTCATCTACAATAAGTAATTTTGCTTTTTGACTCATGCTAAAAGCCTCGCTTTGGTAAATATAACTTAAATAGAGTTCCTTTTCCTTTTTCACTTTCAACTTCAATAGAACCGCCATGAGCTTCTAATATTTTAGAAACATTAATAAGCCCTAATCCTGTTCCATCTTTTTTGGTGGTAAAATAAGGGTCAAAAATACGCCTAAGAACGTCTTTTTCAATGCCTGGTCCATTATCTTTTATATAAATAATGTAATCTTCTTCTTTTTCTGCAATATAAATAATAATATCATATTGTTTTTCTTGATGATAAATTTTATCATCTCGAATTGCCTCAATAGCATTTAAACAAATATTTAATATAGCTTGTTTAATTCTATTAGGGTCCATAATAATAACTTTACCACGCCCTACAACATGAAAAAGAATATTCAATTGTTTTGCGTCTGATTGGAGCATAGTTAAACAACTATCAATAACACCATCAACAGGAACAGCTTGTTTTTGAATATTAGTAGGGCTTGAAACACCCATTAATTCCCCAACAACACGGTTAATACGTTCAACTTCTTGAATCATAATAGTTGCAGCTTTGTGATCAGCAGAATCTTTTGGAAAACTATTGGCAAAATATGTGGCATATCCTTTGATTGAACTTAGTGGATTTCTTATTTCATGGGCAACACACGCTGCTAAGTCCCCAATGGCAGCAAGTTTTTCTTTTTTTGTCATTTCATTTTCAAGGCGTTGCACTTCTGAATGCATTTTTTCAATGGTTTTTTCTGCTACACTCATACTTTTCTTATTATTAATAATTCTATTTATTAATGAAAATATCCATAAAATTAACGAAGATATACCAATAACCCAAATAGCAAAGGTAAATGCTCTTTTACGATAAAGAGCAATATCATGTTGTAATGTTTTAGGATAAATAGCAGCAAAAACGTGATTTATTTTTTGAGAATTTAAAAAATTTGTAATTTCAGGGTGTAAGAAACGAATAGCACCTTGTCGAACACTTTCTCCATATACTCTATGCACTAAAAAAAGACGTTCACCATTTATTGTAACAAAGCCCCAACGTGAACCTTGTTCATCACGGTTTGGAAGTAAATATTCAAGTTTTTGCCAAAAATTAGATATATTATTTTCATCTTGAATATTAATATATGCTCCTACTTTTTCATTTGTACTATGGAATAAAAATTTTCCTTCATCATTTGTTACAGCAACAAAAGCAAAATTATCAGTAGAACCAAGTTCAGCTATATAATCATTTCTACTTTTTTCTGTTGAAAATTGTATTCTGTCCATAATAACATTTTCAAAAAGCCATATAATACGAATACCCTTATCTGCCATTTGTTCCCCTAAAAACTTTGCAGATTGGCGTATATTATAGTCAGTAATAAAAGCTATAACCACTAAAATTAAAAGAGAACTTACAACAAATGGTAACCAAAAATAAGGACGCAGTTCTAATATAATACTTGTTATATTAGAAAGGTTTTCTCTTTTCTTTTCACTATTTTTCAAAATGGTCAAAACCCACTTCCTTAATTTCTTGATTATTTACCATAATATTTTTTTCTGTAACTTTGCCTAAATATTGTAAAGGTAAAAGATTTTCTTTTTGCCAATATGCTTGTAAAAGAGGAAATGCTTCTTCTGCACATACGCCAAGAAGTCCATAATCTTCACCTCCTTTATATACAAAAGAAAGAGGATCTATATTTTTTTCTTGGCAATATGCAATGATTTCTGCATGAATATTTTCTTGTTTTAATGTTATATTTGCTCCAAATGTTTTTTCATCATCTAATACTAATCCCTCACAAGCTAAAAGTCTAGGAACATCACGCATAAGCCCATCGGAAATATCCATTGCAAACACTTTATGTTCTTTAGCAAAAAGAGAAAGAGCTATCCCTTCTTTTACTTTTGGTTCTGGCATTAAATGGGCTTTTATTGCATGGGGATATTTTTGCATACAAAGCTTTTTACCTTGTTCATTAAAGCCATATTCTTCTAAAAGATAAAAACCAGTGCGTGCTAACCCTATTTCTCCAACATAAAAAAGTATATCCCCTTGTTTCATGCAAGCAATAGGCTTTTGTATATTTTGGGTTTTTGTATATGCTCTATGTCGCATAAGAGGCATACCTTGATGTTGATATGTTCCCCAAGCTGTAATACCAATATTAAGACCACTTAAACTATATGGATCTAAATTTTCAGCTTTAGTTTTTTCTTGTAATAAGGTTGGAACAGGGACTTTTGTTAAATCTCCTCCACAAAGAACCATATTATATTGTTGTGCAAGTTTTGCCATACCTTGAAAGAATTTTTCAAGCCAAGCATAATTTTGATTTTCTGTAAGAGTTAAATTTAAAGAAAAAGCTAATGGGCTTGCTCCATTACCTGCTAAATCACTAATATTAACAGCTAATGCTTTATGCCCAATTTCTTCTGGGGTAAAATATGTTGTTCTAAAGTGAGCATTTTCTGCAAAAATATCTGATGTTACAGCAAAAACTGGAACATTATCATAAGATAAAGGAACAGTTATTAATGCACAATCATCACCACGCCCCATTGGCATTTGTGGGTGGCTGTTAGGAAAATATTTTCCTAATAAATCTAAAATGCCATCTTCACCTTTACGCATATTTTTCTCGTTTAGTTTTTATTTTTTTGTAATAATATAGTATTCTTTTTAGAGTATCTTTTTAAATTAATTGTATTTTCTTTAGTCAGAAACTCCCCTAATCTTCAAAAGTTAAATAATTTTTCATAATAACTTTTAAACCAATACCGGGAAAATTAACACGTACTTTTTCCCCTTCCAATTCTTCAATAATTTTGCCTTTTCCAAAAACTTTATGATGACAAAAGCCTAATTTTTTTAAAGGTGCTATAAAAGTTTGTTCCTCTCTTGGTTTATCAAAAACAATACTATCTTTTTTTCTTTGCTGATTTATGGAATTATCCTCATATTCCATAGCATTTTTAAAACTTTCTAAAATAGAAGTTTTTGTTTGCCCTGTTTTCATAGGACTTTTAGCCATACTTTGTTTTACAAGTACGCCTCCATATTGTTCAAAAACTTCTTCATATAAATGAGGGTGAATTTCACGAATAAAAGGACTTGGTGTTGCTCTTTCCTCGTATCCTTGTCCTCGTTGAAAAACATTTTGTGGAACAAATAAACGCAAACTATCTTTTGCTCTTGTGCAAGCAACATAAAGCAATCGGCGTTCTTCTTCATAATCATCAGGACGAGCTAAAGCATGGCGTGATGGAAATCTATCTTCAACTAAATCTAGAATAAAAACATGTTTCCATTCTAAACCTTTTGCAGAGTGAACAGTGGATAATACTATGCTTTTTATTTCTTCTTGATCATTATCTTCTGGATTTTCTAAAGATAAATCAGCCATAAAAACGGCTAAATCTGTATATGATGAGGCAATACCCAAAAGTTCTTCTAAGCCTTGTTGACGGCGTGGCCAATCATCAGGATAAAGTATTTCCATACGTGGTTGGTATTGGTCAATAACAACTCGTAACGCTTTTTCAGGTGAATAGGCATTTTTTTGAATTTCCATGAGTAACATTAAATCAGACCAAAAATCAGGAAATTTTTTACAAGCTTTTTGTAAAGCTTCTTTATCACCTTGCATAGCAAGAGAAAAAAGTTTTTGTGCTGTTTTTACGCCAATACCTTTACAAAGGGACGCCATTCGCTCAAAAGCTGGCAAATCCATTGGATTTAAAAGTAAGCGTAAGTAAGAAAGTACATCTTTAATATGAGAGGCTTCTGTATATTTTACTCCACCATATTTTTTAAAGGAAATACCTAACTTATTTAATTCAACTTCTAAATGATAAGATTGATAACCAGCTCTAAAAAGCACTGCAATATCATCTGCTTGTTCTTTTAATAAAAGTTCATTAATAAATTTAGCACAAATTCTAGCTTGCGATAAATCACTTAAAGGGCGTACAACTTGGACTGTAATTTGTTTTTCATCATATTCTCTATGAGAAAATAAATTCTTTTGAAAACCAATAGGAGCATTTTCCAAAATTGCATTAGCAATATTTAAAATAGGTTGCACAGAACGATAATTTTCTTCTAATCGTACTATCTCACAGTTTTCAAAAAGTTTAGGAAAATCCATAATATTTTGCACATTTGCCCCACGAAAAGCATAAATTGATTGTGCATCATCACCAACTGCCATAACTGCAGTTTCTTTTCCTGTTAAAAGTCGTACTAAACGAGCTTGCACCATATTTGTATCTTGGTATTCATCTACCATAATATGGTGAAAACGTTCATGCATACGGGAAAGTAAAACGGGATTTTCTTGTAAACTTGCTTCTAATTCAAAAAGTAAATCATCATAATCTAATACATTATGCTCTTTTCTAAAGGAATGATACATTGTTTCAAGTTCTGCCAATGCATCAATATGTGCTAAAAGGTGTTGATTTTCTCTACGTAAAATATCTTCAAGAGTTGTTTCTTTATTTCGTGCTTTGCTTATTAGTCCTAAAATAGTTGCATTTTTAGGAAAGGATCTATCTCCTTTACCTATTTTTTTTTCATCTCTGCATTGTCCTATAATTGTAGCACAATCAGAACTATCTAAAATACTTAATGCATTTTTTGCCCAACTAGGAGGAAATTGTCTTAATAATGTATACGCAAAAGCATGGAAGGTACCACCTTGTACTCCCATTAAATCTGTACCTAGTAAATGGGTTGCACGATAAAGCATTTCTTGTGCTGCTTTTTTAGTAAATGTTAAAAGTAAAATAGAATATGGATTAACGCCATTTTCTGCTAAATGTGCAAGTCTATATACAATGGTTCTTGTTTTTCCACTGCCTGCACCTGCAATAACTAATAAAGGATTATTGCCTGCTGTTACAGCTTTATATTGTGCTTCATTTAAAAGGGATAAATCTGGCATATTATTTCTTCTTGTGTTTTGCTCTTGATTTTTCTTCTTGGGCTTTTTTACGAGCTTTATCTTGTGCTAATTTTTTTTGCATTTCTTTTTCTCTTGCAACAGCACCACGTTTTGTTCGTATTTTTTTAGGCTTTTCATTTTGTGTTTCTTGACCTAAAAAAGTATTATCTTGAGAAACAGTTATATTTTCTTCTAATTGTATTATTTCACTTTTTTCTTCTTGCGTATTTTCAAGTAAATCTTCTTTTATTTGCTTATGATTAAAATGAGCTTTTTCTGCAACTGCAATTAATTTTTTCCATAACTCACGTAAACCAAAACCAGAATGAGCTGAAACAGCAATAGGCTCACCACGAGGAATTAATACTGTCCATTGGCTAATGCGTTCACTACGTTCTTTTTGTGTGCATTTATCTGCTTTTGTTAAAATAGGAATAATAGGAATATTATGTGCTAAAGCAAATTGTACCATTATTTTATCTGCTTCTTGTGGTTCTAAACGACAATCAAGCAAAATGGCAACAGCTATAAGATTTTCACATTCTACAAGATATTTTTCAATTAAATTTGCCCATAATTCTCGTTCTGATTTTGAACGCTTAGCATATCCATAACCGGGTAAGTCTGTTAAGAAAAAATCATGGGGATCAACTCTATATAAATTAACAGAACGTGTTTTTCCTGGCGTTGCACTCACTTTAGCTAATTGTTTTCTTTTGGCTAAAGCATTTATTAATGATGATTTACCCACATTGGAACGCCCAGCTAAAGCAATATGAGCATTTTCAGGAGCTGCATTTTTTAATTGTGCTAATGTATATAGTGTTTCTTTCAATATTAATTGAGGAAAAATAAATTCTTCTTGCACAAAATTATTTTCTGTATTTTGCATAGTATTCTCATTATTCTCAATATATTTTTCATTTTTTCAAAGAGTTGACAAAAATTAGGAAAAACAGATAAAATTATTACTTTGAAATGAATTGAAAAACTTTTTATATTGTATATATTTTATACACAAAATGCAAGTTTTCCCTTTATGTTTATTCTTGTATTTTTTAATGAGGTTTTTAACTATGCAGAATAAAGTTCTTATAATAAATGGTCCTAATCTTGGAAATATTGGAAAAAGAGAACCACAAATTTATGGTTCGCAAACAATGGAATATGTTTTTCAAAATATACAAGAAAAAGGGCTTGAGTATTTATATTTTCAATCAAATCACGAAGGGGAAATTATTGATAGACTAGAAAAAACTCGTCAAGAATTTCTTAATAATGAAATTATTGGTATTGTTTTAAATGCAGGAGCTTTTACTCATACTTCCCTTGCTTTGGCTGATTGTCTTGCTTGGATAAAAGTTCCTTTTGTAGAAGTGCATATTTCTAATACTTTTGCTCGAGCTGGCAAAGCACAAGGTCTTTCTGATAGTTTACGCTCAACAAGTCTTATAGCAGAGCATACTCTTGGTGTTATAGCTGGTTTTGGGCTTGATTCTTATGTGCTTGCAGTTGACGCCCTTATGCGTTATAAAGCAAAAACACTTTAATTTATTATAAGGAGCAACTATGTATTCCACCACGGATTTTAAACGCGGTCTTAAAATTGAAATAGATGGCACACCTTACGAAATTGTTGAGTTTCAACACTTTAAACCAGGTAAAGGCGGAGCTATGGTTCGTACCAAACTTCGCAATATTTTAAATGGTCGTATTGCTGATAATACTTTCCGTTCAGGCGAAAAAGTAGAACGCCCTAACCTTGAACAACGTGATATGCAATTCCTTTATAAAGAAGGTGAAGACCTTGTTTTTATGGATATGGTAAGTTATGAACAACTTCACCTTGAAGCAGATTTCTGTGGTGGTAAAGAGCGTTATTTGAAAGAAGCACAACAAGTAGCTGTATTACTTTATAATGATAAACCTATTGATATTGAAATTCCTCTTTCTCTTATTCTTGAAGTTATTGAAACAGAAGAAATTGCAAAAGGTGATACTGTAAACAACGTTACAAAACCTGCTAAACTTGAAACTGGTGTTGTTATTCAAGTTCCTGCTTTTGTAAAAGTTGGTGATAAAGTAAAAGTAAATACTGAAACTGATGAATATCAAGGTCGTGAATAAATAAAAGGGGTTTTCCCCTTTTATTTTCCATATAAATTAATTCTACCATAATAAATTTTATAGTAGTTTTACTTTCCATTGTATAAAGAAATTTCTTATTATCGTATTAAATTTCTTTATGTTTTTTTATTTAATTTTTTTATGTATTATCTGAACAACGTATACAAAATATGTATACATGATATTGCATTTATTATATACTTTAAATATATTTAATAATTATTTCTAATAATTAGATATTAAAAATATACAACTAAATTTTGATACTACGTTTTTTATTTTTTGTAAGCTAATAAAATTTACAAAAGATAAAAAGTTACAATATATACCATTGTTTAATATAGCTATTATACAATGATCACAGGAGTTTCTTACGAAAGGTTCAAGACATATAAGGGAACTTTTAGGCTTGCTTTTTATTTTTCTAGGCTTGCTTATTGGGATAAGTCTTTGGAGTTATAATATTAACGATCCAACACTTAACCAGTCTATTAGCTCATCTCATGAAATTCAAAACTATGCAGGCACATTTGGAGCATATTTATCTGGCTTTTTAAGTGATTTTTTTGGGCTAGCGTCTTATATTTGGGTCTTTTTCTTTTTAGCAATGGGACTTGGTTTTATTATACGTTGGGTTGTTATTCCTTGGTATAATATTTTAGGATATTTTATTTTAACGCTTTGTTTTATTTGCTTTGCTGAAGCTGTTACTCTTGGTATTGGCGATATTCAAGGTGGTGGCTTTTTGGGTGCTTGGCTTTATGCTAGTTTACACCAATATTTCAACCCCATTGGTGGAACTTTTATTTGGCTTTTTTGTTTAATGGTTGGTATGGAACTTTGTTTTCATATTTCTTGGGTAACACTTTTTAGTAAATTTATTTGCTTTATTTTTAGAAAATCTCAAAAACATAATAAAGAAGAAAATACTTCTACAAATCATAATCAAAACATTACAAAAGAAAAAACACCTAAAAAACATATACAATTTAATTTTAAATTACCTCCTCTTTGGAAAAAGCCAAAAGATACAGATTTTGATGATGTTAAAGATATGGATATGTCTTTAAATTTAATAACAGATACAGAACATAATGAGAAAAAAGACGAAGAACATATTGAATTAACAGAAAATGATCCATTAGGTTTAAAAAGTTCTCCTTTATCTCTTGCGTATGCTAATACAGAAGAAAATAAAGAAGAAAAGGAACATAAAGAACAAAGTGAAATAAAACAACATAAAGAAACACACAAACAACATACTGAAATTGTAGAAGAAAAAGAAGAAAAACCTAAAAAAAGTTTTTGGTCTTCTATGTTTTCAAATAATGAAGAACAAAAAGAAGAAAGTGAAATTAAAGAAATTAGCTTACCACCTATTGATTTACTTTCACCAGTACCTGAACGAAAAGATGCTCCAACTAAAGCAAACCTTGAAGAAAAAGGCAGAAAACTTATCCAGTGCCTAAGTGATTTCAATGCACAAGGTAAATTAGCAGGTATATTACCGGGTCCTGTTGTTACTATGTTTGAAGTTCGCCCTGAACGAGGAGTAAAAGTAAGTCGTTTTGAGGCATTAGCAAAAGAAATAGCAATGGAAATTAAAGCTGTTGCTGTGCGTATTCAAGCTCCTATTCCTGGTACAGATACAGTTGGGGTTGAAGTTCCAAACGATAAGCGTCAACTTGTAAGTTTTAAAGAAATTATTCAAAATAAAAATTTTACAGAATCAAAATCAAAACTCACCTTAGGACTTGGAAAAGATATTTTTGGAACACCTGTTAGTGTAAAAATGGACGATATGCCACACTTACTTGTTGCTGGTGCTACTGGTGCAGGGAAAAGTGTTTGTCTTAATACCATTATTTTAAGTATATTATATAAAGCTCAACCACACGAAGTTAAAATGCTCCTTATTGACCCAAAACGAGTTGAACTTTCTATGTATAATGGTTTGCCACACCTTGTGCATCCTGTTGTTACTGATGTTGATTTAGCAAAAAATGCGTTGCTTTGGGCTGTTACTGAAATGGATCAACGTTACCGTTTATTTGAAACTCTTGGTATGCGTAACATTACAGAATATAATGCTTTTGTGCAAAAACACAAAGAAAAAGAACCTAGCAAAAATTTAACAGATAAATATAGAGAGTTAGAACTTGAGCATATTCAAGAACTTCCTTTTATTGTTATCATTGTTGATGAATTAGCTGATCTTATGATGCAAAAAGGTAAAGAAGTGGAAGGACAAATTGCACGATTAGGACAATTAGCCCGTGCTGCTGGTATGCATATTATTCTTGCAACACAAAGACCAAGTGTGGATATTGTAACAGGGCTTATTAAAAATAACTTCCCAGCTCGTATTGCTTTTCAAGTATCAAGCCCCATTGATTCACGTACTATTATTGATACATCAGGAGCAGAGGCATTACTAGGGAAAGGAGATATGCTTTTTAAACCTCGTGCAGGAGGTTTACAACGTATCCATGGTGCTTTTGTTACTGATGAAGAAGTTCGTGCTGTTACAGATTATTGGCGAAAGCAACAACAACCTGATTATAAAATAGACTTTACACAATTTGGTTCTTCTGCAACTGAACCTAATTTTTCTGAAAATGATGATAATGAATATGATAGTATGTTTGATACTATTTTAAATTGGGTCTTAGAACGCGATGAAGTTTCTATCTCTATGTTACAAAGGCAATTTAAATTAGGCTTTAGTCGAGCAGGACGTATTATTGACCAATTAGAACGCGATGGCTATGTAGAAGCTCGTTCTGGTTCAAAAGCTCGTAAAGTTATTCATTCATAATAAATATAGTATGTTTTCTATTAGGGGGAGGACTTTTTATAAAAAGTCCTCCCCCTAATATCCCCTTTTAAAAATTTTTATTCTCAAAATCCTTTTGCGTACAAAAGGATTTTTTTTTATTATACAATCAAATATTATAAGTAGTAATTAAAAAAGATAATATATATTCCTTAGTTAACATTGCTAATTCATTAATATTTTTAGGCAAAATAATTTTCGAATGCTAAACAAAATCTTTTACTGATGCTCTAAAAGTAGCCAATTATTAAAATCTGTTTCAATAATTGGCTTGATTGAGGGGGCTTGGGGGAAATGATTTCCCCCAAAGAAAATAATAAAAAAATCTCTTTAAAACATTAAAGAGATTTTTTTATTTATTGAATTTAATTAAAATAACTTATTCTTTAATTGCAAAGTCTCCATTGCTATCAACTTCATAAAGTTTATAAAGAGGACCTACTCTATCACCTTTTTCATTGAAATGGAAAACTCCAGTGATACCTTGATACTCACCTAAATTATTTTTCATATATTCAGATAATGCTTCTGCATTTGGTTCTGCATTTTTTAATGCTTCTATAAGAACATTGAATGCATCGCCAGCTAATACAGCCCAAACTGATTGTGGCAATGTATTATCATATTTTGCTTTGTATGCAGAAAGGAATTTTTTACCTTGTTCTGTTGTTAAATCTTCTAAAACTGGAGGACTTAAGAAAAGAAAACCTTGAGCAGATTTACCTGCAATTTTTACTAAATCGAGGTTATTTACAGCATCACCACCAATCATAGGAACATTCCAACCCATTTCTGATTTTTGGCGAAGAAGTAAACCAGCTTCTGGATAGTAGCCAGTAAAGAAAATAAGGTCAGGATTTACAGCTTTCATTTTTGTAAGAATAGCAGAATAATCACGTTCTTTTGGAGTAAGAGCATCATAAAAAACAATATTAATACCCATTTTCTTTAACTCTTTTTCACTTTGTTCAGCTAATCCACGAGCATACGAGGAATTATCATGTAAAATTGCAACTTTTTTATAGCCAAGCTTTTGAATATAATTTGATGCAACTAATCCTTGTTCATCATCACGAGGGCTTGTTCTAAAGAAATATTCAAGTCCTTTTTCTGTTAAACGAATACTTGTAGAGCCAGTACCTATTTGTAAAACTTCTGCTTCATCATAAATATTTTGTGTAGCTTCTGTAACAGCAGAACCATACGTTCCAATTACAGCAACAACTTGTGCAGAAACAAGTTTTTGAGCTGCAAGAGCAGCACTTCTTGGATCACCAGCATCATCTTCAACAATAAGCTCAATTTGCTTACCATTAATGCCACCATTTTTATTAACTTCTTCGGTAAGAAGGCGAACAATGCGTTCCATGTCCTTCCCTTCACTTGTCCAACCACCAGTAAGCGGGCACATTAAACCAATTTTAATATTTTTAGCAAAAGCATTGCTAATCAAGGAAAAACAACAAAAAAGCATAGCCACAAGAATTTTTAGTGCTTTCATAACACCTCCTGAAAAATTATACAAAAAAGAGTATCTTTTTTTTGATTTAATTGCAAAGTCTTATTTTAAGTAAATGCATACATACTTTTTTGTGAAAAAAAGATTTTATTCTTTATTTTTCTTTTATTTTCAATGATAAGGCATTAAATTAACATTAAATTTATATACCATTCTTGACGCAAGAAAAGTATTTCTATATAATATGGCAAAATTGTTTTATTAGAAGTTTTAACTTCTTTCCCCTTATAAAAACTTACGGAGGCTAATATGCGTTTCTCCATTGGACTTGGTAAAGAAGGCGTTGAAGAACGTCTTGAACAAAACGGCGTTTCTCGTCGTGATTTTCTTAAATTTTGTTCTGCAGTAGCAGTTGCAATGGGGCTTGCTCCTTCTATGGCACCATCTGTTGCAGAGGCTTTAACAAAAGGTAAACGTCCTGTTGTTGTTTATCTTCATAATGCAGAATGTACAGGCTGTTCAGAAGCTCTTCTTCGTACCTATCAACCATTTCTTGATGCTCTTCTTTTTGATACAATTTCTCTTGAATATCATGAAACCCTTATGCAAGCATCAGGTGAAATGGCAGAAAAAGCTTTAGAAGAAGCAATTAATCACCCTGATGGATTTATCTGTCTTGTTGAAGGTGCTATTCCTACTGCTCAAAATGGAATTTTTGGTACTATTGCAGGTCATACAATGTATGATAACTGTAAAAAAATTCTTCCAAAAGCAAAAGCTGTTGTAGCTATTGGTACTTGTGCTGCTTTTGGTGGTATTCAAGCTGCTGCTCCAAATCCAACTGGTGCTAAAGGCATAAATGATTGTTATAATGATCTTGGTGTAAATGCAATTAATATTGCTGGCTGTCCACCAAACCCACTTAATATGGTTGGTGCTTTAGTTGCTCTTTTACAAGGTAAAAAGGTTGAACTTGATGAAAATAACCGACCTGTAATGTTCTTTGGTCAAACTGTGCATGATCAATGTGAACGTTTGCCTCACTTTGAAGCTGGTGAATTTGCTCCTTCTTTTGATTCTGAAGAAGCTAAAAATGGTTGGTGTCTTTATGAACTTGGCTGTAAAGGTCCAAGCACATATAATAACTGTCCAAAAGTTCTTTTCAATGAAGTTAGCTGGCCAGTAAAAAGTGGACACCCTTGCATTGGTTGTAGTGAGCCTGATTTCTGGGATTCTTTATCTCCATTCTATGAAGCATAATTTTATATAAATAACATTTTCTTAAATATAGATTAAAAAGAGAGTTAAAATATATGAGTCAAGCAACTCCAAAAAGTAACTACTCAGGTCCTGTTGTAGTTGACCCACTTACCCGTATTGAAGGCCATCTTCGTATTGAAGTTGAAGTTGAAAAGGGTGAAGTAAAAAACGCTAGAAGTTGTGGAACGTTATTCCGTGGTCTTGAAAATATTCTTGTAGGTCGTGATCCTCGTGATGTTCAACACTTTACACAAAGAACTTGTGGTGTATGTACCTATACTCACGCTTTAGCTAGTACCCGTGCTTTAGAAGATGCTATGGGTATTGAAATTCCTGCTAATGCAACCCATATTCGTAACCTTATGCTCGCTATGCTTTTTGCTCACGACCATATTGTTCACTTCTATCACCTACATGCTCTTGACTTTGTGGACGCTGCTGCAGTTGTTAATGCTGATGTTAAAAAAACAGCTGAACTTTCAAAAAGTATTTCTAAAAAACCAACTTCTGAAAAAGAACTTCAAGAAGTTAAAGATAAAGTTACAAAACTTGTTCAAAGTGGACAATTAGGACCATTTAGTAACGCATATTTCTTAGGTGGACACCCTGCTTATTATCTTACTCCAGAACAAAATTTACTTGCAGTAGCTCACTATCTTGCAGCTTTACATATTCAAGTAAAAGCAGCTCGTGCTATGGCTATTTTTGGTTCTAAAAACCCTCACCCACAAACTCTTATTGCTGGTGGTGTAACCTGTTATAATAGCCTTACTAAAGAAGCTCTTGATCAATTTGAAGGTCTTCTTAACGAAACTGTTGATTTTATTGAAAACACTCTTGTTCCTGATGTACTCTTAGTTGGTGGTGCTTACAAAGACTGGACACAATTTGGTGGTGGTGCTGTAAACTACTTAACCTTTGGTGAATTCCCAGCACCAGGCAAAGAACGTGATGTTAATAGCCGTTGGTTAAAACCAGGTCTTGTTAAAAATCGTGATCTTAGCAAAGTTTATGATGTTGATTTTAATAAAATCCAAGAACACGTTCGCCATAGCTGGTATGAAGGTGATAAAGCAAGACACCCATACGAAGGGGAAACAAAACCTAAATTTACAAAAATTGGGGATACTGATCGTTATTCATGGCTCAAAGCTCCACGCTATGATGGCATGGTAATTGAAACTGGTCCTCTTGCTGAAATGGTTGTTTCTTATGCTCAAGGTCATAAAGAAGTAAAAGAAACTATTGATTTTGTATTAAAATCTCTCAATCTTAAACCTGCTGATCTTTTCTCTACTCTTGGTAGAATTGCAGCTCGTGCTTCTGAAGCCCTTGTTATTACTCGTCAAGCTAAAGTATGGCTTAAAGACCTTAGAAATAATATCAATAAAGGTGATAAAGAACTTTGTATTACTCCTGAAGTTCCACAAGAAGCTCGTGGCGTTGGTATTTTAAACGCTCCTCGTGGTGGGTTATCACACTGGATTGTAATTGAAAAAGGCGTTGTAAAGAACTTCCAACTTGTTGTGCCTTCCACTTGGAACTTAGGACCTCGTGATAAAGATGGAAACATGAGTGCAGTTGAAGAAGCTCTTATTGGAACTCCTATTGCCGATCCAAAACGTCCTGTTGAAATTTTACGTACAGTTCACTCTTTTGACCCTTGTATGGCATGTTCTGTTCATGTTATTGATTGTGAAAACAATGAAACACGTGATTTCAGAATTTTATAATTAAATGATTATAATCTTATCATAATAAGAATTTAAAAGCCGTCATTTGACGGCTTTTATGTTTAAAATAGAATGCATTATGGCAATATTATTTATTTAGTAATTAATTACACAAAATTAAACTACATAAATCGCTGTCGCTATCCACAAGGCTCATTCTTCGCCAACGGCTACCGCTGCACCCTCGAGCAATGCCCCTGTTTCACATTCTTTCAGCACGTCGCGTTGCTCCTCTCTTTCAGAGAGTGAAACGTATTAGGTCATTAATTTTATGAAAATATTTTTTATTTTATAAGACTTATGCATTAAAGTAATTCTAAATAATTTGAAAACACACCCTATACATGGGACAAATGTCTTTCCTGTAAATTTTGAAGGAATATACAAAAAAAGAACAATAAAAAAGGGAGAATATTTTCTCCCTTTTTTATTGTCGTTTTAGCATAAATAAAAAGCCCCACAAAGTGGGGCTTTATAATTTTTAGAAAACTGTTTCTATTAGCG
>JAHHTE010000039.1 GCA_020024815.1 Mailhella sp. | reverse complement strand
AAACATACCCAACAATTAAAAAAACTCATTTTGCACGCAAAATGAGTTTTGGATTAAAAATTTTTGAAAGGGGGTTTCAGGGGGAGGACTTTTTATAAAAAGTCCTCCCCCTAAAAAAACATACTATCTAATTAACACCCTTTTTTTTTGCAATATCAAGATAAATTTCTTGTAAAACTGGAATTACATCTTTATGCATACCTAATTCATAAAAAGCTTTTTGAACTTTTATTTTTCTTTCATTAAGTTCTTGTAAACGTTTTTTCCAAACTTCATCTTTTATCATTTGCATACAAAGATCTTGAACTCTCAAAGCTCTTGCCATAGCAGTATGATATTTTAAAGTATATTCATTTCCAGCTTTTGCTATTTCATATAGATCTTCTTCTTTTTCTTTGGAAAGATAGTGAATACAATAATCAACGGCTTTAGCTACATCATTTTTAGGAAATGTTGGCAAGGAATTAACACCAAATTCAAATAATTCTTTTACAGCATTTTCTTTTGTTGGCATATGATCACTTAAACATGCACAACCTAAACCCATTGCCTCGAACGTTCTAAAATTAATCTCGCCCACTGCTGTTTGATTAAGCACAATTTTGGTACGCTTATAAATTGGAACATAATCACCATGCACAATAATAATTGGGTGAAATGCCCTAAAAAGTCGATAAAAAGTATCTCGATCTGAATTATTTTTATGTCCAATAGTTCCAACAAAACCTATTGGAATATCACGATTTTTTATCCATTCCTTACGTGATTCAATGGGCATTGTATATTTAGCAAATAAAGGAAATAATTCGGAATTATCTAAAAATTGTGCTGATACTTCTTTTTGAGCATAAAGACAATAATCAAAAGCTCTTGAAAAATCACTATGCCAAAAATGACAATATGTATCCATACTAAAAAATATAGTTGGAATGGTTAATTCTTCAATTTTATAAATATGTGGTAATGTACTATCATCAGCATAAAAAAACACATCAGCATTAAATCCAACTGATGCACAATGGGCAAATAAAGTTTGTGCAGACATAGCTCCTTGTAATGTTAAATCACAAGTTTTTCTTTCACCAACAGTAAAAACTTTATGCCCAAGTTCAATCAATTCATCAATAAAATATCTATTTGAACCGTAATATAATATATTCATCATATTAAATTAAAAAGAGAACTCTTAAAAAAGAGTTCTCTCAAAAGTTTTACATTTTAATTTCAACACCAAGTAATTTAATAAATTCAGCAATTAATACAGGGTGAGCAGGCCATGCTGCTGCTGTTACAAGATTACCGTCAACAATTGCATCAGTAAAAGTAGTATTTGGTGCTTGCCATGTTGCACCAGCTGCGATTAAATCTGGCATTACAGCTGGATATGCAGTGCATTTTTTACCACGTACCACATCAGCAGTAACAAGTAATTGAGGACCATGACAAATGCAAGAAATAGGTTTCTTTGCTTGTTCAAATTCACGTACAATTTCAAGTACACGATCATTTAAACGAATATATTCTGGAGCACGTCCACCAGGAATATATAATCCATCATAATCACTAACTTTTACTTTATCAAAATCATAATTCAACATAAAATTATGACCACGTTTTTCAGTATAAGTTTGATCTCCTTCAAAATCATGGATTGCAGTACGTACCATTTCTCCATTTTTCTTTTCAGGGCAAACTACGTCTACTTGCATACCAAGCATAACAAGCATTTGAAAAGGAACCATTAATTCATAGTCTTCAACATAATCACCAGCTAAAATTAATATTCTTTTTGCCATAAGATAACTCCTTTTATATTAATATTAAAAAAATAATACATCATTACGTAACAATATTTTATAATAACATCAAATGGTATAATAAATTCACTTCAACCTATTATTTATTACCAGCACATTTAATAAAACGTCTTTGATATTGTTCAATATTAGAATCAGTATACTCATAATTTGAAATATCCAAAAAACCTGCCCAATTTTCTGGTTTTTTAGCTATTAAAAATGTATCTTCCCCACCAGGTATAGACCATTCAGAACGTAAATCATCTTCTGGTTGCATATTTGTGCTAACATGCATAACTTTTAAATTTCCATATCGAGCTAATGCAAATAATCCATCAGCATCAAATCTATAACAATCAACAGGAAATCTATGTAACGCAAAGCCACGAGGACAAACAATACATAATAAACCTTTTGGTTTTAGAATTCGTACCATTTCTTGGAATGTTATCCAAAAAAATTCTATATGTTCAAATGTTTGACTTGTAATAACTACATCATACGAATCATTCTCAATTTCTTTCCAAGAATATACTTTTTTAGGAACAATATCTACATTTTTTCCTGCAACTAAATCTAAACCAACATAATCAAATTGTTCTGGATTAAAAAGTTCTCTATGTGATCCATTAATATCTTGACTACCAATGTCAATAACTTTCATTTTATATTTTACATTAGAAAGATATGTTTTTACAAAATATTCCATTCTTAACATTGCACTTTTATGCATATTATTTCCTTATTTGTAATAATAAAATCATTTTACAAACATATCCAATAGCTAATTATTTAACTATATCAATTCATAATAATATCATATAGAATAATTTTAATAGATATTAGTATGTGTTTTTAAATTAAAAAATAGCATTTAATAATGATACATAATTTAAAAACACATATTATTTTATTTATAATTTAAAAAAAACACAAGCTCTTTTACATGTAACAGAGCTTGTGGATTAAAAAGTTTTGAAGAAAGAATTTGAGAGAAGAACTTTTTCAAAAGTTTCTTTCTCAAAAAAAACTAATAATATCTAAAACTTTAATTGCTTAGCAACATCTAACGTTTTATTAAAATCATCATCAGTATGTGCAAAACTTACCATTGCAGTTTCAAAAGCTGATGGAGAAAGGAAAATTCCCATTTCACGCATTTGCTTATAAAATGATTCAAAAATTGCCACAGAAGCTTTTTCTACATCAGCAAAATTATGCACAGGTTTATCAGTAAAGAATAATGTAAACATAGAAGCAATATGTTGGTATTGCACATCAAGTCCTTTGCTTTGTAAAATACCAACAAGTTCTTTTACAAAAGCTAAAACTCTTGCTTCAAGTCCTTTATAGTCAGCTTTTTCAAGAATATTTAATGTTGCAATACCTGCTACCATTGCCAATGGATTACCTGATAAAGTACCAGCTTGGTATACATCACCAGCAGGAGCAATACGACTCATATATTCAGATTTACCACCATAAGCACCAACAGGTAAACCACCACCAATAATTTTACCCATTGTTGTAAGATCAGGAATAACATTAAAACGACCTTGAGCCCCTTGATAAGAAACTCTAAAGCCAGTGATAACTTCGTCAAAAACAAGCAATGCACCGTATTTTGTGCAAAGTTCGCGTAAACCTTGTAAATATCCATCAAGAGGAAGAACTAAGCCCATATTACCAGCACAAGGTTCTACAAAAAATGCTGCAATATCATCACCATGTTTTTCAAATATTGCTTTTGCAGCTTCTAAATCATTATAAGGAACAAGCAAGGTATCTTGTACTGTGCTTTGTGGTACACCTGGAGTTCCTGGTATAGAAAATGTTGCTAACCCAGACCCAGCACTTGCTAAAAAGGCATCACCATGTCCATGATAACCACCGATAATTTTTACAAGTTTATTTTTACCTGTTACAGCACGTGCTAAACGTAAAGCACTCATTGTAGCTTCAGTACCAGAATTAACCATACGCACCATATCACAAGAAGGAAGTGCAAAACAAACTTTTTCAGCAAGTATTACTTCTGCCTCACAAGGAGCTCCATAACTTGTACCACGCAAAGACGCTTCACAAATAGCTTTATGCACTTCTTCGTGAGCATGACCTAAAAGCATAGGACCCCATGAACCAATAAAATCAATAAAATCTTTTCCATCAACTGTTTGAATATGAGATCCTTTTGCAGAAGCTATAAAAAGTGGATCACAATGCACATTTTTACAAGCTCGAACAGGACTATTCACTCCACCAGGAATAGTTTTACAAGCACGATCAAATAAATTTTTTGATTTTTCAATATTCATACATATTCCTTATTCTTCATCATCAAAATAGGTCATAGAAGTTTTCTTTAATTCTTTTAAACTTTCTAAAATAGCGTATTCATCTAAACAAGTATTTGCTCTTAATTCTTCCACAACATCAAGACATTCTTGTTTTGTTTTACCATGTATCATAGTAAAAAGTGTATATTGCCAATCAGATGCAGAACTTGGACGAAAATAACAATGAGAAATACGTTGATGATTAGTAGCATATTCAGCTGCTTCATCAATTTTATCTTCATCAATTTTCCATGCAACCATAGCATTATTATTATAACCAGTTTTTTGGTGCTTTATACTTGCACCAAAACGGCGAATAGTGCCATCTTCTTTTAAACGTTTAAGTAAATCTATTACTTCTTGTTCTGTAAGACCTACTTCGTTTGCTATATCTTGATAAGGATTAAGTGTATCAGGTAAATTAAACTGTACTATACTTAATACTTTTTTCTCTTTTTCTGTAAAATTCACTTTGCCTCCTATACATTGAACAAGAAATGCATTACATCACCATCTTGCACAACATATTCTTTTCCTTCAACACGCAAAACACCAGCACTACGGCAAGCTACTTCTGATTTATGTTTAATATAATCTTCGTATGCAATTACTTCTGCACGAATAAAACCTTTTTCAAAATCAGTATGAATTACGCCAGCACATTGTGGAGCTTTCCAACCATTTTTATACGTCCAAGCACGAACTTCTTGCACACCTGCCGTAAAATAACTACATAATCCTAACGTATGATAGCCTGTACGAATAACATTTACAAGGCTACTTTCTGCAATACCATAGGACGCTAACATTTCATTTTGTTCTTCTTGAGATAAGCCTTGTAATTCTGCCTCAAGATTAGCACAAACAACAACTACTTCGTTTCCTTGTTTTTTAGCAAGTTCACGAAGGGCTTTTAAATGTTCTGATTCAGTTTCTAATCCAGCTTCATCAACATTTCCACAATAAATCATTTTTTTAGCAGTCAAAAGACTAAGCTCTTGCCATACTTGTTTAAAATGATCATTATGTTCTGGAATATCAAATTTGCTTGCCATATTCCCTTGATCTAAAAATTCAAGTAAACGTTTACATTCATCAAGACTTTTAGCTGCTTCTTTATCTGCTTTTAATTGTTTTGTTAAACGCTCTATTCTTTTATTTACTGATTGAATATCAGCAATAATTAATTCTGTTTCAATAGTTTCCACATCACGCACAGGATTTACTGATCCATCAACGTGAGTAATATTTTCATCTTCAAAACAACGCACAACATGCAAAATAGCAGCACATTCACGAATATTAGCTAAAAACTGGTTGCCAAGTCCTTCACCTTTACTTGCACCACGCACAAGACCTGCGATATCAATAAAATCAACAGTTGCATTTAAAATTCTTTGTGGATTAACAATTTCAGCTAAGGCTTCTAAACGCTTATCAGGCACAGAAACGGTTGCTTTATTAGGTTCAATAGTACAAAAAGGATAATTTGCAGCTTGTGCATTTTGAGCCTTTGTTAATGCATTAAAAAGTGTAGATTTACCCACATTTGGTAAACCAACAATACCGATACTAAGTGCCATATCTTCTCCTAATTATTTGAAAATTCTTTTAATTTTGAAAATTCTTTTAATAATGATTCTAATCGAGAATGCATTGCTTCTTTCATTTTTGGATCTTGCAATGCAAAATACACATTTACAGATAAAAAATCTAATAAATCACCAGCATCAAAACGACGTCCTTTTACTGGAACGGCAAGCATACCTCTATCTTTTGCCAATAAATTCAAGGCATCTGTTAATTGAATTTCACCACCATAGCCAGGTTTACCATTTTCCAAATAATTAAAAATTTCTGGAGGCAAAACATAACGACCAATAATAGCCATATTAGAAGGAGCTTTATCTATGCTTGGTTTTTCAACCATATCTGTAATTTCAATGATACCATCAGGACGAGTATTGCCTGCAACAATACCATATTTATAAACCATTTTTGGATCAACTTCCATAACACCAATTACAGGTTTATTTTCTTTTTGTGCAACTTCAATTAATTGTTTTAATCCTGAACCTTCACCTAAAATAATATCATCTCCAACCATTACAGCAAAAGGTTCATTTTGCACTATACTTTTAGCACATAAAACAGCATGACCAAAGCCAAGTTGTTTTTTTTGACGAACACTCATTACAGTTACCATTTCAACTAATTCACGAACAGTTTTTAAAAGTTCTTCTTTTCCTGTACGTTCTAACACTTCTTCTAATGGTAAATGATGATCAAAATAATCTTCAAGAGCTGTTTTTTCTTTACTTGTTACAAAAACAACATCATGTATTCCAGCACGAACAGCTTCTTCCACAACATATTGAATTACAGGCTTATTATAAATTGGTAACATTTCTTTTGGAACATTCTTACTAGCTGGTAATGAACGTGTTCCATGTCCTGCCACTGGAATAACAACTTTGGTAATATTTTGCATTTCACACCTTTATTTATTTAATGCTATACGCACAACATCAGCTAACTGCTTTGTTAACCGTTTTACTTGCTTTTCATCACGTGCTTCAACCATTACTCTACATAAATTTTCTGTTCCAGAATAACGTAACACAACACGTCCGTATTTTCCTAATTCACTTTCTGCTTGCTTAATTGCATCTTGAATTTCAGGTACACTGGATAAATCAGGTTTTTGCGTAATGGAAACATTTTCCATTTCTTGAGGATATAATTCTAATTTTTGTGCTAATTCAGAAAGTTTTTTATCAGATTCTCTCATAATAGCTAAGATTTGTAATGCAGCTAAAAGACCATCACCAGTAGTACTATAATCATGGAAAATTAAATGCCCTGATTTTTCACCACCAAGACTTAAATCAAATTGACGCATAGCCTCTACAACATAACGATCGCCTACATTTGTTCGTATAAGTGTTCCGCCTTTTTTAGACATAAAAATTTCTAATGCCATATTACTCATAGAAGTGGCAGCTAAGGTATTATTTTTTAATTTACCTTTATCCATTAAATATTCGGCACAAATAGCCATTATTTGATCGCCATCTAAAATTTTTCCTGCTTCATCAACAACAATAAGTCTATCAGCATCACCATCTAGAGCAAGTCCAATATCTGCACGAACTTCTTTTACTTTTTCCGCAACATATTCAGGATACAATGACCCACATTGCAAATTAATATTTGTTCCATTAGGAGTATTTGACATGGTGATTACTTCAGCCCCTAATTCTTCTAAGGCAAGAGGAGCTATTTTATAATTTGCACCATTAGCACAATCAATAACTATGCGTAACCCATTTAAATTTAAATGTTCGGGAAAACTATTTTTAATATAAACAATATATCTTCCTTGTGCATCAAAAATTCTTTTTGCTCTGCCTATTTTATCTTCTTTAGGATAATCCCATTCATAATCTTTATTTAAAACCATTTGTGCTATATTATCTTCAACGTTATCAGGTAATTTATAGCCATTTTTATCAAAAAATTTAATCCCATTATCATGATAAGGATTATGACTTGCAGAAATAACAACACCAATATCAGCACGCATATTTTTTGTTAAAAAAGCTATGGCAGGTGTTGGCATAGGTCCTACTTGATAAACATCAATACCAGCAGCACATAAACCAGCTGTTAATGCTGATTCCAACATATATCCTGATAAACGTGTATCTTTTCCAATAATAGCTTTATGTCTATGTCCACCATCACGAAAATATGTTCCAGCTGCCAATCCTAAACGTAAAGCCATGTCTGCGGTCATAGGAGCTTTATTTACATAACCTCGAATACCATCTGTTCCAAAAAAACGTTTCATAGTTATCCTAGTTTTTATTTTTTATAATTTTAACATATTGAGGAGTTACTGATATTAAATTAGCACCTTTTGGTAAATTAATATGAACAGGCAATAACTGACCATCAGTGTAAGCATTACTTGATTGGACAATAGCTCTAACTTGTGCCATATACGAAGGTTCAACATTAAATGCTTCCACTTTACTTTCAGGAATTTCAAGCTCAATATTAACAGTTCTAGGTTCTGTTATAAAGTTTTCTCCACCTTTTTCTAATTGCACTAAACGAGTTAAATTAACTGGAACTAAATCATACCATGTTTCAAAACTAAGTGTTGTAACAGGATTATCAGCCTCAACAAATTCTGGCAAAATTAAAGGTAAATTCTTTGAATGAGATCCAGCTTTTTCAATTTGATTAATATCAAATGTTACTTTTAACGTATCTATTGCCTCAAGTTTTTCTTTTGGACCACGCAATGTAACTTCTGATGGAGATAAATTTAAATTCCGAATATATAAATCTTCATTTTCTTTTTCTGTAAAACTAATTTCAATAGGAACTTTCTTTTCAAGTAAAATATCTGTTTCTAAAAGAAGATACGAAGGAGATACACTTAAAATTTCTAAACCTTTAAAATCACCATAAGCATTTACTTTTACAGGAAAAACATTTGCTCCAACAGTAGCTTGATTTAAACGAACAGGATAGGTAATATCCCTATTTTGCAAACTTCGTAAAAGCTCAGTTGAAGCCCGAACACGTACACGAATTGTATCTTCCAAACCTTTAGTGATCATTAAATTTTCTGGTAATTGTGTGTATTCAACACGTAAATGAATATCACCTTCTATTTGTGAACTACCAACAACAATGAACCATAATGCACAAGCAAGAACAAAGGATAATGAAAAGATTTGCATATCTTGTATATATTTTATTTTAGAACGCAATTCTTTTATTTTTGTAAAATCAAAAGAAAAATTTTTAAACGAGAACATTACTTAAAATCCTTTCTAATCTTTCCCCATTTACAGGATTGGAAAGACGACCATTTTGGGCAACTGTGATTTCTCCACGTTCTTCTGATACAACTAAAATAATACTATCACTTACTTCTGATAAACCAAGAGCTGCCCTATGTCTTGTTCCAAAATGTTGTCTATCTTGTAATTGTGTTAAAGGTAAAACACAACTCGCAGCAACAATACGTCCTTCTTGGTTTATAATTACAGCCCCATCATGCAAAGCAGTATTAGGGAAGAATATAGTATGTAAAAGTTCACCAGATAAAAGTGCATCAAGCTTTACACCACGACTAAGCAAATCACCTAATTTAACATCTTGTTCAAGAACAATAATTGCACCTATACGTTTTCTTGCTAACTCATCACAAGTTTGCACAAGAATTTTAATAATATTATCTCCTAAATTTTCTCTTTTCTTAAAAAAAGAGCGTAAATTTATCCCTGCCAAAGCTTGGCGAATATCAGAACTAAATAAAATAACAATAACAAGAAATAATGAGCCAAAAAAGTTTTCTAATAACCAAGAAAGAGTAAATAAACCTAAACCCTTAGCAACAGCATAAATTATAAAAAGTAAAAATAACCCATTAATTGCAGCCATTGCTCTTGTACCTTTTACAAAACGTAAAAGATAATAAAAGCAAATAGTTACAACAAGAATATCAATAATATCTCTAAAGGTTATAGGAAATTGCTCAAACCCAATCATTTTTTTCCTTCTTTATTTCATAGCATAACTTAAAGCAAGAGTTTGAACTGTATGTTCTACCTCATGGACTCTATGGTGAATAATACCTTTTTCCATTGCTAATGCTGTACAAACTTGTGTACTTATACTTCTTTTATCTTTATCAAGTCCAAGCAAATGCCCAAACATAGATTTTTGTGAAATACCAAGCAAAATTGGTCTATGTAATGTATCAAAAACCTTAATATTTTTCAATAAATTAAGGTTATGTTCCAAAGTTTTTCCAAATCCAATACCTGGATCTAAAATAATATTTTGTTCTGGTAAACCTGCTTGCACAAGTTTATTCATTTTTTCTTCAAAAAATGCATATACTTCTTGTACTACATCATGATATTCTGGTGCTTTTTGCATAGTTTGTGGCCGCCCTTGACAATGCATAAGCACATACATAGGCTTATATTCAGCAACAACAGATAGTAAATCTTTTTCCCATGAAAAAGCAGAAATATCATTTATAATTTCAACACCTTGTTGTAAAACCTTTTCTGCAACTTCTACTCGCCATGTATCAATAGAGATTAAAGGCTTACTTGCATAAGATAATGGAACAATATCTGTTCGTAAATTTTCTGTTCCTTTACTTGGAATATTCAAATTTTGTATAGCTTGAATAACAGGAAAAATACGCTTCCATTCTTCTTCTGCACTTACATCTTCAGCACCAGGTCTTGACGATGCTCCTCCTATATCAAGAATAGCCGCTCCTTGTTCCCATAATTTTTGTGCATGAGAAATAGCTTTATTACTTTCTAAATATTGCCCACCATCAAAAAAAGAATCTGGAGTTGTGTTTACAATACCCCAAACATAAAAAGGGGCGGGCGTTAACGCCTCACCCCGAAATTGTAATGTATTATTCACTACATAGTGTCCTTTTTATCATTTGTTACGTCTTTATTTTCTTCTTTTTCTTTATCTTCTTTTACTTCAGACGTTACTTCTGTTTTCTTTTCTTCTTCCCAAGTGAAATTTTCTTTTTCATTTTGTTTTTTGGGTTCTGTTTTTTCACCTGTTGCATTTATATCAAAAGGAGGAAGTTCTTTTCCTTGCATAATACATTGAATATCATCACCAGAAATAGTTTCTCTTTCAAGTAATGCGGCTGCAATAGCATGGAGTTTATCAATATTTTCTTCTAATATTTGACGACAACGATTACGAGCTTCTTCAATAAAGAATTTAATTTCACTGTCAACTAATTGTGCTGTGGATTCACTCACAGAATCAGTATGAGCCCATTCTCTACCTAAGAAAACTTCACCACCATTATCACCAATTGCTTGTGGACCTATTTTATCACTCATACCCCATTCGCAAACCATTTTACGAGCCATTTTTGATGCACGTTCAATATCATTGCCAGCACCTGTTGTTATATCGTCCATTACAAGTTCTTCAGCCATACGACCTGCAAGGAGTACAACTAAATTATTACGCAAATAATTTTTTGAATATCCATGACGATCTTCTTCAGGTAATTGCATTGTAACACCTAAAGCTCGACCACGAGGTATAATAGAAACTTTATGCACAGGATCAGTTTTTGGTAAACATACCGCAGCTAAAGCATGACCAGCCTCATGGTATGCAGTAATACGTTTTTCTTCATCACTAAGCACAAGGCTACGGCGTTCTTTACCCATAAGAACTTTATCTTTTGCATATTCAAAATCAGACATATTTAACTGATTTTTATTTTTCTTAGCTGCTTGTAATGCTGCTTCATTTACTAAGTTTTCAAGGTCAGCACCTGAAAAACCAGGAGTACCTTTTGCTAAAACATCAATATCAACATCAGGAGCAATAGGAGTTTTCTTTGTATGCACACCTAAAATATGTTGACGACCACGAAGATCAGGAGTTGATACAACAACTTGACGGTCAAAACGACCAGGACGAAGTAAAGCTGGGTCTAAAACATCAGGACGGTTTGTAGCTGCAATTAAAATTACACCTTCATTTGATTCAAAGCCGTCCATTTCAACAAGCATTTGGTTTAATGTTTGCTCTCTTTCATCATGTCCACCACCAAGACCAGCTCCTCTTTGACGACCAACAGCATCTATCTCATCAATAAAGATAAGACAGGGAGCATTTTTCTTTCCTTGCATAAAGAGATCACGCACACGTGATGCACCAACACCAACAAACATTTCCACAAAGTCAGAACCAGAAATAGAGAAAAATGGTACCCCTGCTTCCCCTGCAACCGCACGAGCAAGTAAGGTTTTACCTGTTCCTGGAGGCCCTACTAGAAGCACACCTTTTGGTATACGTCCACCCAAGCGAGTGAATTTTTTAGGATTTGATAAAAATTCTACAACTTCAGAAAGTTCTTCTTTTGCTTCATCTACACCAGCTACATCTGCAAATGTTACTCTAGCTTTATCTTGGTCAATCATTCTAGCACGAGAACGACCAAAGCTCATGGCTTTACCACCACCACCTTGCATTTGACGCATAAAGAATATCCATACCCCAATAAGCAAAAGCATTGGAAACCATGACATTAATACAGAAACAAGAAGAGAAGGTTCTTCTGGAGCTACTGCATCAATACGTACATTTTTACTTAACAAATGCGATACTAATTCAGGATCATCAGGTGAATAGGTTTGGAAATTTCCACCTGATTGTGTTTTAAATGTAATATTTTTTTCTTGAATTTTAACATCAGAAACTTCCCCTCTATTTACAGCATTAAGGAAATCACTATAACTCATAACTTGTTTTGGTTCATTAAAAGAACTATTAAAGGTATTAAATACAACCATTGCTGCAAGTACAATTAATACCCATACTAAAAGATTTTTTGAAAAGCCGTTATTCAAAGTTTCCTCCGTGGCATTTTGCTTTCTATAATTATTTATGTACGATACCTAAAAATTATACAAATTTTCTTTTCTTTATAAGTATAACAGAAATGTATTATACTTAGCAAGTAATCTTATACGAAAATAATAATATAAGTATTATTTTCATTTTGACAATTACCTCTATTTAACTTTATTATTTTTTTATCACATTTTATGGATCTAGTTATGAAAAAAGTACATGATGATATTAATTTTTCCGAAATGACCACCATTCTACAAAAAATACAATATGCATCTCTATATTCATTAGGAGCAACTATTCGTTTTTTGGGAACAAAAATTACTTATAGTATTGCTGATTTTTTAGCTTTTTTTGCTTGGCATATTTTACAAAAAAGAAAAAAACTGACTATATGCAGTATTGCAGAACATTTACATATTGGTATTTATGATGCAAAAAAAATTGCTTATAAAAGCTTTCAATCCACTTTTCGTTCTTTTTGTGAAATTGGACTTACAAAAGATTTTGGAATTGAATTAACAGGGAAAAAACTTTTCATAGCAGATGAAAATCTTTGGAAACGTTTTCGAGAATGTGAAAAACCTATTGTTGCAGCAACAGGCCATTATGGTTCTTGGGAACTACTTGCATCACTTTTAGGACAAGTCTTTCCAGAAGAAAGACCACGCATGGTTGTTGTTCGTAAATATCCTAATCCTGCTGTTCAACAATTTATTGCAAACCAAAGAGAAGCACGTGGAGCAAGTATGATTGGTCATAGAGCAGTTGCCACATCAGTTTTACGTGCATTAAGAAAAAATGGTCTTGTAGCATTTTTAATTGACCATAAGAGCCTTTCTCATGAATCTTACATTATCCCTTTTTTAGGCGAAAACGCACGCGTAAATATTGGACCAGCACTCTTAGCTGTTAGAGCAGAATCTCTTATTTGGCCTATTTTTTTAGAACGAAAAAACAATGGATATCTTCTCCATTTACAAGAACCATTAGATACTAAGACCCTTGAAGGGACAAGTGAACAAAAAATAAAAATGGCTGCAACATTTTATACAAAAGCAATGGAAAAACAAATTCTTCATAATCCTGAACAATGGTTTTGGATGCACAATAGATGGGATAAAAAATATTAGCATTATTATACTAGTATTTTTTTAGGGAAAAAATTTTTATTCAAATCACCTCTTGTATCAAAATACAATTCTTTTATACCTGTAACATATATC
>JAHHTE010000038.1 GCA_020024815.1 Mailhella sp. | reverse complement strand
AATATAAAATATATTGCCCCATCATACTTTTATAGGTAATATTTTCCAATAAAGAAAATTTTTCTAAGGTATACATTAAATATTCTTTTGAAGAACTCATATTAAAAAATTATATATAGTTAACTTTTTTATAATATTAAATTGTTTCAATACAAAAAAAAGGGAAAATAACATTATTTTCCCTTTTACTTACTATAATTATTTTTTTTCGCTTTCTATTTTCTGATTTTCAAAATCTTGTTGATTTTTTATTTCTTCGGCATTTTCAAATTCATCAGCCATAAAAATATCATCTTCAATTTGATCTGTATCAGATATTAATTCTTCTGGAGTTTCTATATAATCTTGTCTTTTACGCATTATAACAACACGTTTTAATACACCATCACCAACACTACGTGTAAACACATCATCTTCTTCTTGCAAAGCAAGATGAATAACACGGCGTTGATATGCACTCATAGGACGAGTAGATTGGGAGCGACCAGTTTTACGTACACGATCTGCAAGCATTTGTGCAAGTGATTCTATACGAGCATCTTGTCTTGAATGATAATCGCCTGTATCTAATTGAATCCTTACTTGTGCTTCCATTTTAGTAGTAATAATACGAGCTGCAAGATATTGAATAGCTGCTAAATGTTGCCCTTCACGGCCAATAAGCAAGCCAGAATCTTCGCTTTCAATACGAGCCATAACACGATTTTCTTCTACTGTAATTTCAATAGGAGCATTTTCTCCAACAATAGGTTTAATCAAATTGCTAATGGTTTCACGTACTACTTGAATAAGTTTTTCTTGATCAAGCTCAAGCAAATTAACTTTTGGAAGTAAAGTTCCCTCAAATTCAGTTGTATTTTCAGGCTTTGTTTCTACATATTCACGTTTTGGAGCTACAAAACGGGGTTTACGTTCTTGTCTTTCAAAACGTGGACGTTCTGATCTTTCAGAATTTTTATCAAAATTCTGTTCAAAACGGCGACTTTTTCTTTCGTTGTTATCACGATGTTCATAACGAGTGCGACCATTTTTACTATCATAACGATTACGTGAGTTTTTATGATAACGTGAATTATGATTTTCTGCTTGATAATGTCCACTGGAAAGAATTTCAGCTTCTGTCATATTTCCTAAGAAATTTGCTCTTTGCATTGCTTCACGATCCATAGCTTCTAAAACATGATCGTCAAGTTCTTCATCATCATGGTGAACAGGAATTTTTGACAAGAAACGGCGTTGACTTTCGCCTTCATCTTCATCATCAAAAGAATTTTTTTCAAATTTTGCTTTCTTTTCCAAGTGTTCAATTTTTTCATTTTTATCTTGGAAACGATTTTTAGGTTTATTATTTCTTGGTGCAGGCTTTTTCTTTTCTTCGTAATTTACGTTAATTTCAGGTAATTCTACACGTTTTGCACGAATTTTAGCTTTTCTTGCTCCAATAATTCCAAAAACACCCATTTTTGCATCTTCAACAATTTCAATTTCAAGCTTTTCTCTTTCAGCACCAAAATATGCACAAGCATCTTGAATTGCTTGATCCAAATTTTTTGCTTGGAATTCTTTAAAATCTTTCATACCTATCTCACTCTACGTAAAGTCCACCATTGTTGAGCAATGGAAAGAATGTTGTTAACAAGCCAGTAAAGCACTAAGCCCGCAGGGAAATTAAGGAACATAAAAGTAAAGATAACTGGCATAAGCATCATAACTTTACGTTGTGTTGGATCACCTACTGCAGGAGATAACCATTGTTGTAAAAACATGGTTGCACCCATAATAAGAGGGGTAATATAAAGAGGATCTTTTACAGAAAGGTCAGCAAGCCATAAAATATCTGTAAAAGGTAAATATGTTATAAATTCTGCATGACGTAAATGGTTTGAGTTAAGAAGTGCATTATAAAGAGCAATAAACACAGGTAATTGTACTAAAATAGGCAAGCAACCACTCATAGGATTAATATTATATGTGCGGTATAATTGCATCATTTCACGTGATAATGCTTCACGGTCGTTACCATATTTTTTCTTTACTTCTTCCATCATTGGAGCAATTTTTTTCATTTGTTCCATTGATTTATAGCTTTTCTTAGTCAAAGGCCAGAATAAAATTTTAATAACAACAGTAAGAAGAATAATAGCAAGACCCCAGTTTACTACAAACTTTTGGAAGAAACCAAGCAACCATAAAAGAGGTTTTGCTAAAATACCAAAAAAGCCTAAATGAATTGCTGTTTCAAGTTCATTAGGAGCTTTTTCTAAAAGGGTATTTTCTTTTGGTCCAACCCACCAGCTTACATTTTGACTAATTGGAGTTCCTGCATTTACACTAATTGGTTGTTCTTCATAAGCAATACGCCATACATTACTTTGAATACGTGCTTTTAAAAGACCATTTTTAGTTTCAGGAGCAATAGCACTTAAAAAATAGTTATTTGCCAAAGCGGCATAGAATAAAGGTCCTTTTGCAACAATGCCTTCTTCTGTTAATGTATCCACATCTGCTTCATGTTTATAACTTCCGTCATCATTCCAAATAACTTGCATTGGGTTATAAGTAGAAGAACTAGAGTAAACAGTTCCTGCAAAAGTATATCCAACACGAACAACAGCAGCTTTTCCTTGTTCAGCATTGTATGTTACTTTTTCACTAATTAAATATGTGCTTGCGTCAAAGGTAAGTTCACGAGTAATAAGAATACCGTCTAAATTACCCTCAAAAACAAGAGTTTTCTTTTCATCATTTGCAAGAGCTAAATTATCAGCACTTACTCTCCAGCTTGCTTTATTCCAAGAAGGAGTACCATTAATTAAAAGCCCCATTGGAGAAGCTGATTTTGCTTCTTCGCCAATCATATCAAGATTTGGAGAATCAGGAGCACTTGTTTGGGCAATGTTTTTAAGAACAAAGGAATCTAAAATACCACCGCCACTATGAAAACTTGCAGTATAAAGAGGAGTATCAACAACTACCATTTTCCCTTCACTTGGAGCAAAAAATGGTGTATTTTCTTTTATTTCAATTTCAGGAGTTTTTTCAGTAACAAGAGTTTCAGTTTGTGTTTCTACTTGTTGCACTTCTTCTTGGGGAACAATCCACCCCATGTATTCAGCTAAATATTGCCAGCCTACTAAAATTACAAAACACAAAACTGTTGCAATAACAATGCGTTTATTTTCCATAACCTTCCTACTTCACACTAAATTTTGAGGTAATCAATCGCAATTTTTTGACTAACAAAGTCCTGCAAGATTCTACTTTTTCTGGAACAGGATCAAAGCCCCCTTCACACCACGGGTTGCAACGGCAAATCCTTTTTATGCCGAGCCATATACCATGAAAAACACCGTGTTTTTGAATAGCAATAGCTGTATATTCGGAACAAGAGGGATGAAATCGACATCGTGCAGGATACAAAGGAGAAATACAATATTGATACAAACGAATAGGGAAGATAAAAATTTTCCTCAAAAGTATTGTAAATCCCCTGTAATTAAACATAAAACTAGAACTTTCCTTATCTCATCATTGTTGTGATTGTTCAAGCTTTTCTAAAAAAGGTAATAAATCTTTTTCAACATGAGCAAATTGCAATACATGAGCATTAACATGCTTTTTGGGAACAACAACAAGTTCTGCTTTTACTATTTTATCAAAATTTAATCGAAAAAATTCGCGAAGTATTCGCTTTATCCTATTTCGGCAAACAGCATTACCGCTTTTTTTACTTACAGCAAAACCAATGCGAGGAGTATCAGCTTTTTTTACAAAAATAATAAAAAGTTTTGTAAAATGCTTTTCTCCTGCATAACAGGCTTGAAATTCTGCTCTTTTGAGTAGTCTCTGATATTTTTGCCAGCAATATGGCATAGCCTATTCTCTGTTTTTTAAATAAGTAAAGACCTTGATAGGTCAAGGTATTTTCGCAAGCAAAGGGCATGAGTATACTCTGCCCTGCCCACAAACGTTATAAGTAACTGATTCTTATGCAGAAAGACTTTTACGACCTTTAGCACGGCGACGATTGATAAGAGCACGGCCATTTGCAGTTGCCATACGAGCACGGAAGCCATGAGTACGCTTTCTACTAATTTTACTTGGTTGATATGTTCTTTTCATACGACATCTCCTTTATTATATAGAACAAAAATAATTATCTGTTAAATCTTGTATCGTCAAGCCTTTAATTAACTATTTTAAAAATCCTCAAACAAAAATAAATCTTGCATATTAAGATCAGGCAAAACTTTTTCAAGCATTACCCCGTCAATATAAGGTGTATTATACCCATACGTTACCATCATTGCCTTATAAACAAAGCGTGCAGCTCTTGCCATTGCCATAGGTTTTGAATCATTTTGTAATAAAGCGCCTAAAAATACAGACGCAAAAGCATCACCTGTTCCTGGATAACAGGTATTAATTCTTGGATTTTTTGTTTGCCAGAATTTTTTCTTATCAGCTTCATAAGCAACAACACGAATAAAAGTATCATCTTCACAAGGAGCACTTGTAATTAATACTGTTTTTTTCTTTTTATTTTCCCCTAAATTTGCAAGAGCTTTTAAATATTCTTTTATTTTTTTGTTATCATAAATTTCTTCGTATGGTGTATCTAACAATAAACAGGCTTCTGTAAAATTGGGTGTAATAATATCTGCCATGCTTGCTAGTTCACGCATACTTTTTACAAGTTCATCAGTTTGTGTTGGATATAATTTTCCATTATCTCCAAGCACAGGATCAACTAAAAAAATAGCATCTTTTTTTCCAAGTTTTTGCATAAGTGTTTCTACAATTTTTACTTGATTAGCACTTCCCAAAAAACCTGAATAAACAGCATCAAAAAACAAATCTAAATTAATCCATTTTTCTAAAATTTCTGTCATTTGTGTTGTTAAATCAAAAAATGAAAAATCATCAATACTAGCTGTTTGCGAAGATAATACAGCAGTAGGTAAAGGACATACTTGCATTCCCATTGATGATAAAACAGGAATGGCAACAGTTAAAGAAGCTCGCCCATAACCTGATAAATCATGCACAGCTGCGATACGGGGAATAGGTGTATTTATATTTTTTACACTTTGTTTCATGCTCTTTTTCCTTATTAATACTATACTTATCACATTGCCTAATGGCAAATTTGCTTACACAATGATTTTATTTTTCAAATCATAAAAACAATACACATAAAATTATATAATAAAAATTTCCTAGTATAACGTATTTTTTATTATATATTAGTATGTTGCTATAAAAAATTAGAAAATAGTTCTTTTATAAAAAATTTTCGTTTGCGTACTAATTAAATCTCAATTAGTTTTTATAATAACGATAGCAATTCTTATTATTTTTTTATTTATTAATTTAAACTTTTTTATCAACCAATGAATTTGTTAATAATGAATAACTATACATTGCCGTAGCACCTTCCAGCATAGCTTTTTCTTGCATAAAATGCACCATTTCACGTACAATGTCAGCATCAGAAATTCGAGATTCTGAAGCACGTAAGTTAACTGTTTGCACTGAAATATTTTCTGATGTTGCTTCTAATCTATTTTGCACAGCTCCAATACTACCACGCACTGTATCAACATTTTCAATAGCTTTATCAATAGCTTCCAAAGCATTTTGTGCATTGGCTTGTGTTGAAATATCACCAGCAGGACTTTTTGCATCTAATCCCAAAGCTTGAACTGTAACACTACCAATATTAACAGGATAATTATCTACATTTGTAGTATTTCCATCACCAAAATGCACGGCTAAATCTTTTGCACTTCCATCTAATAATTTTATGCCATTAAATTCTGTTGCATTTGCAATTCGTGTTACTTCTTCTGCAACTTGTTGATATTCTCTATTTATAATATTGCGTTGTTCTGGACTATAAATACCATTAGATGCTTGCATTGCAAGTTCTTTCATTCTTGATAGTTGATTATTAATAGTTTGCATTGCACCATCAGCTACTTGCATCATACTACTAGCATCTTGAACATTGCGATTACCTTGTTCCATTGCTGCTATTCTTGAACGCATAAGTTCACGTATTGCCAAACCAGCTGGATTATCACTTGCTCTGTTAATTTTTTCTCCAGAAGAAATTCTTCTCATTGTATTTTGCATTTTTTTACGATGATGAGAAAGTGTATGTACCATACTTGAATTATTTACATTATTTATTGATAAAGACATAATATTTTCCTTTTTTACTCTAAACAATTAATTACAATTATCTAATTTATCTTTTATACTTTTATTACATTTAGTTTTTTTTCAAAATAAGCAATGGTTTTATCTAGTCCCTCTGATAATGTAATGTGTGGTTCCCAATGGAATAATTTTTTTGCTAAACTAATATCTGGCTGTCTTTGCGTTGGATCATCTTTTGGAAGTGGTTTATAAATAATTTTTGAAGAACTTTGAGGTAATTTTGCTAATATTGTTTCAGCTAATTCTTTAATTGAAAATTCACTTGGGTTACCAATATTAATAGGTCCTGTAATTTCTTCCTCACTATTCATTACTTTTACTAAAATATCTAATAATTCCTGAATATAACAAAAAGAACGTGTTTGAGAGCCATCTCCATATAATGTTACATCTTTATTTTGCAAGGTCTGACAAATAAAATTACTGATAACACGCCCATCGTCAATATCCATATATTCACCATAGGTGTTAAAAATTCGTACTATTTTAATTTTTGTATTAAAAATACTTTTATAAGTAAAACAAAGACTTTCTGCTGCTCTTTTCCCCTCATCATAACAAGAACGTATCCCATTTGGATTTACATTACCAAAATATGTTTCTTTTTGTGGGTGTTCTAACGGATCACCATAAACTTCGCTTGTAGATGCTTGCAAAACAGTTGCATTATGTTTATTAGCAAGCTCTAACATATTTATCATGCCCAATATACACGTTTTTGTTGTAAATAACGCATTTTTACCTTGATAAAATGGTGGAGAAGCTGGACAAGCTAAATTATAAATTTGATCTATTTTTGTTTCAATTTCAAGTGGTTCTATAATATTATGTTTAATAAATGTGAAATTTTGATGACCATAAAAACACTGAATATTTTCTTCTGATCCTGATATAAAATTATCAACACAAATAATTTTATGTGTGTCAATAAGATAATGTATAAGATTTGTTCCTATAAATCCTGCTCCACCTGTTATCAAAACCGTTTTCATTTACCTATCCTTTCACGTACTGATAATAAATAAAATATATAGCAGAAAAGAAAAAGAAACAAGCATACTTATGGCTTATTTTTAATATTAAGGCATAGATACCCATAATTTTTTCTTTTACAATTACTCTGTTGTTATTCCTAACTTTCATAACGTAACAACTAATGAAAAATGATTTCCCTAATCCACATAATAAAACATATTCAAAGAACATAATTCATTAAAACAAATACCAGTAAATATTCTTTCCTTAACCATTGTGTCTCTCTCAGAAAATAAAAAATCTTTACGCAAAATAATTTTTTGTTTTGTACTAGCAATACAAGTGGTTAGTAATAATATATCTTATTATCCTTACTAAGGAGCAACATACAAAAATATGAATAATTAAAAATTTTTCCTAAAGATATTACTATAAAAAAAATTTTATTAATTTTTTAATTGTAAAACGAAATGCGACAGATATAAAAAAAAAGTAGCCCAATATAAAAATTTATTGAATAAGTAAAAAAGGTACAATTTTCAAAAGAGAAAAAATAAAGAGAACAAAGGAAATTAAAAAGATAAAGAGATAAAAAATAAAAATATACTACAACGCTATATAATTATAAACAAATTAGTATTTAGAATATAGATAAAAAAAAAAGGAAGTCTATTTGACTTCCAATTTTTTTCAGATGGTCGGGACGACTGGATTCGAACCAGCGACCCTCTGCTCCCAAAACAGATGCGCTACCAAGCTGCGCTACGTCCCGAAATTTATTTTATATTCTAGCGAGCAATAACACGGAAGTTATCACGACGGTTTGCAGACCAAACGCTTTCGCCAGTTCCTTCAACTACTGGTTGTTCTTTACCGTAGCTGATAATTTCTAATTGATTAGGATTTACACCTAAAAGTACAAGGTATTCATAAGCTGCTTTAGCACGGCGTTCACCAAGAGCTAAGTTGTATTCTTGAGTACCACGTTCGTCAGTATGACCTTCAATTCTTACGCGAATACTTGGGAATTGACGCATAATAGCTGCTTTTTGATTAAGAATTTCACGATATTCGTCTTTAATATCATATTTATCAAAATCAAAATAAATAATGCCATCAGAAATAGTTTGAGCTGCTACATCGATAGCTGATGGACCTTGTTCTGGTGTTGGCTCAACAGGAGCTGTTTTAGAACAAGCTGCAGCGAATACTACCATAAACAAAAGAGCGAGAACTTTTAAACTCTTCATAACTTCTCCTTAAACGCCAACTGAACAATGTTCAAGAAGTGTTTATCAAAACGTTGTGTTGTTTGTTTACCTATAATTAGATTTGTTGTCAACAAAAATTTTACTTTTTTTTTAAATTATTTTTTATCAGGAAAATAAACAAGAATTAAAACACTTGAAAATAAAGCACAAATTCCAATAATAGTAAAAATATTAATTGGTTCGTTTAGTAAAAAAATTCCCAATAAAGCAGCACCAAGAGGTTCACCAAGACTAAGAGTTGCAGCTTTTGCCGTTTCACAAGTTTTAAGTCCAGCCATAACAAGGCTATATGCAGTACCTGTTGTAATTATTCCTAACCCAAGAGCAACAAGAATACCATTTTGAGAAAAAATCCATGAAAGAGGATAAATAAAAAATATGGGAAGCATAAACAAGGAACTAATAAGAAATAAAATCATCATAACAAGTTCTGGCCTATTTTCTTTTACAAGTTCCCTACTTTGTGAAAGATAAAAGGCGTAAATAGTACCAGCTAGGATGGGTAAACAAATTCCTAAGAAACTAGGTTTATGCACACCATGCAAATTTAATAAAACAAGTCCACAAATAGCAATTAATGTGCTAATATACCACGATTTTTGAGGTTTTTCTTTATAAAATAAATATCCAAAAATTGCAGCTGTAATTGGAGTCATGCCAATAGAAATAATTGTTCCAACAGCAACGCCAGCCTCTTTTACTCCAAGAAAAAATGTCATTTGAAAAGCACAAAGAGCAAAACTAGAAAAAAGAACATTTTTCCAAAGCCAATTTTTTGGAAATTGTAAAATATTATTAAGTAAACACCAAATGAAAAGAAACAATCCTCCAACTAACAAGCGTATAGCCCCTAAAACAAATGGTGTTGCTTCTTGAGGAGCAAGAGCTTGTATAGTACCAGACCCACTAAAACAAAACGCTCCAAGTAAAACAAAAAATGCACCGTTATTTTTTATCTTTTTTTGCATAGTAGCCTTTTATTTATAGATTTAAAGTTAAAGCATATTAACTGGATCTAAATCAAAATGCAAACGTATATCATTATTTTGTAATATACTCTGTTTTGGAATTGTACTTGCGTAAATTGAACGTATAATGTTCCAATTTGAGGCTTTTATAAAACATTGAAAACGTAAACGCCCTTGCAGCATAATAATTGGTGCAGGAATAGAACCTGTTGCACGTATACCTAATTCATTGGCTTTTGCCTTTAAAGCTCGAATAAAATCTTCCCAAATTTTTTGAGCATTTTTATTATCTTTTGGATAAGAACAACGAATTAATGCTAATTTTGTAAAAGGAGGATAAGATCTTTTTTTTCTTAAAAGAATTTCTTCTTCATAAAAGGTTAAATAATTCCCTTTTAAAATATGTTTCCAAAAAGAATTATTTTTATCACGAGTTTGTATAATTACCTTTCCTTTTTTTTCTCCTCGCCCTGCTCTACCTGCTGCTTGAGTTATTAATTGGAATGTTCTTTCATGGGCTCTATAATCAGGAAAATTTATACCAAGGTCAGCATCAGCAATTATAACAAGTGTTACATTAGGAAAATGGTGTCCTTTAGAAAGCATTTGTGTTCCAACAAGAATTTGTGCTTCTTGGTTCGCAAAAGCATTTAAAATTTCTTCCATTTTTCCTTCTCGTCTTGTGCTATCTTTATCCAAACGAAGAACAGTAGGTGGAAATTTACTACTATTTTGAAATATTTCACTTATTTGCTCTTCAATGCGTTCTGTACCATCTCCCAAAGGAATACTATGTACACTACCACAATCAGGGCAAGGACTTGGCACGTGTCGCAAATACCCACAATAATGGCATGATAAAATTTCACGTTTTTTATGATAGGATAAAGAAATATCACAATGTGGACAACGAGCTGTTTTTTTACACTCAACACAATACATTATAGGAGCATAACCACGCCTATTTAACATAATAATAGCTTGCTCACCCTTATCAATACAATCTTTTAGAGCTTTTATTGTTTCAGGTGCAACTGTTTGTGATGTTTGACTAATATCCACTAAATCAACTGCTGGCAATTCTGCATTTCCAATACGATCAAGCATTTCAAAACGCTGATAAGCATTTTGTTCTGACGCATAATATGTTTTTATATCAGGTGTTGCAGACCCCATTAAAAAAAGACCATTTGCTTTTTGCATACGATACCATGCTATATCCTTTGCATGATATAAAAGTCCTTCATCTTGTTTAAAAGAATCATCATGTTCTTCATCTAAAATAATTAGTCCTAAATTTGATATAGGCAAAAATAGTGCTGACCGTGTTCCAACAATAAGACGTGGTTCTGTTTGTTCAGCACATTCTCGAAAAATTTTTGCTTTTTGTTTTGGACTTTGATAACCATGATATAATGTTACAGGCATATTCCTATTCATGGCATCTTGTCTAAGTTTTAAGGCTATGGCAACTTCTGGAGCTAGCAAAAGAACAGATTTTTTTTCAAGCATAGCTTTGCGTGCTAATTCTAAATACAAAGCTGTTTTTCCACTACCTGTTACTCCAAATAATAAAGCTGTTTTACTTTCTTTATTTTTTTGTTCTAAGCTTGGACTTAATGCTGTAAAAATTTCATGCTGTTTACTATTTAACTTAAATAATGGCATTGGAGGAGGAAGAAAATCCTCTGTTAATTTTTCTTCTTGTTCAAGAGCAACAATACCAACCATTTTATTTTGGATAAGTGTTGTTAATGCAGCATGATGATCTTGTAATTTTTGCGAAAAAACCTTTCTTGTTACACTCCCATTATCAGCTAAAAAATCTAAAATTTCTCGCTGCTTTTTAGCATTTGCACGTATATTCCATGGAGCTTCAACTAAAAGGCAAATTTTTTCAGATAACTTTGTATCTTCTGCTAGTTCCAAAATCTGTGCTTTACCTTGAATAAAATCTTCTGCTAATTGTTTTTGTACTTCATTAGCAAGACTTGGTATTTCACGAATTTTATAAAATTCAGGTTTTTGATTTTCAAGAAAACGGCGTAATCGAATATCTTTTGTTATTTTTAAATTTGTAGGTAAAACATTGCCCAAGATACGTCCAAAACTTACAAATTGCTTTTTGGCCAATTGATCTATCATTTCCATATATAAGGAAGATAATAAACTTTTATTTTCCATTGGCCATGCAATTTTTTTTATTTGAAAATCTCCGTCCCTTATAACATTTAATACTGTTATTACCCCTATACGTACTGCCCCATTACCCAATGGAATAGCTACCCGCATTCCAAGAGACCAAAAATCTTCAGGAAAAATTTCAGGTGTTTCATAAGTTAATGTTGTATAAGGTGGACTTAATAACGCTATCTGACAATACATTCTTTATACTTTACATATAAATTTAAAATTAATATACACAATTCAATTACAATAAATTACGCTTTTATTCGTAAATTAAATAGTAACCTAAGAATATCCATTAATAACTATATAATTTTTATTACATTTAATATAGTATTTTTTTATTATTCTTTATCTATTGTATTAATAAATTTTTCCCATTCCTCATCAGCTATTGTAAAACTATGTTTTTCTTCTGGAAATGTAACTTGTTCAATTTCTTGAATATATGTTTTAATTGCTTGTGTTGCTTGTTCTGCTAAATTTGCATAAACTTTAACAAAACGTGGTGTAAAATCTGATAACCCAAGCATATCATGAAAAACTAAAACTTGCCCATCACAATATTTACCTGCTCCACAACTAATAGTTGGAATGGATAACCGCTTTGTAATAACTTCTGCTACCTTATAAGGAACAGCTTCTAACACTAAAGCAAAACAACCTGCTTCTTGTAATAAAAAAGCTTCTTCTAAAAGTTCTTTTGCTCCTTTTGCTGTTCTTGCTTGAGCTTTAAAACCACCAAGCATTGCTGCTCGTTGAGGCGTTAATCCTAAATGCCCCATAACAGGAATACCTGCATTTGTGAGAGCCTTTATCTGTGGAAGTATATTTTTTCCCCCTTCCATTTTAACTGATCTTGCTCCTGTTTCTCTAAATATACGACCTGCATTTTCTAAAGCTTGTTCTACACTTATTTCATAACTCATAAAAGGCATATCTGCTACAATAAATGTATTTGGAGCATTTTTTGCTACTATCTTTATATGATATATCATTTCATCAAGGGTTACACTATTTGTATCATTGTTTCCTTGCATAGTCATACCCAATGAATCACCAACTAAAATCATATCTATTTCTGCTCGTTCTGCAATTTTAGCACTTGTTACATCATAAGCTGTAATCATGGAAAGTTTTTTTTTATTTTTTGCTTCCATAATATTTAATATAGTTTTTTTTGCCATATAAAACTCCTTTTGTATTAAAAAACTTTAACAAAGTTTCCTAAAATTGCAATGCTATACTATTCCCCATAAATAATAAATTTTTATAGTTTATAATATATACATAACATACTATATTATCATAACTAATTAACATTTCTTAAAAAATTTTATAAAATATTTCATTTTTTCCTAAAGTAAAATTAACAGTAACCTGACAAGCATTATTGTCAGGGGAGGATCACAGGGATGTGATACTAAATTTATGCTGACATAAATCAGGGAGGAACTATGTCTTTGGTAATTAACAACAACCCAATGGCTTACAACACAACTCGTAACTTACAAACCCATTACAGCAATCTTGCTGATTCAACACGCAAACTTTCTTCTGGTCTCCGTATTGACCGTGCAGCTGATGACGCAGCTGGTCTTGCAATTCGTGAGTTAATGCGTTCTGATGTTACAGCATTACATCAAGGTACTCGTAATGCTAATGATGCCATTTCTCTCATTCAAACAGCTGATGGTGCATTACAAACCATCGACGAAAAGCTTATTCGTATGAAAGAACTTGCTGAACAAGCAGCAACCGGTACTTATGACTCAGTTCAACGTACTATCATTGATTCTGAATACCAACAAATGGCATCAGAAATTACTCGTATTTCTAATGCTACTGACTTCAACGGTATTAAATTACTTGACGGTACTTTAAGTTCTGACAAACATGACGGTAGCAAAATGACCTCAACAGGTAAATTGCTTGTTCACTTTGGGGCTGCTAACGACTCTGCAGAAGACTACTATTACATTAAAATTAATAGTACCACTGCTTCTTCATTAGGACTTGGTAATTCTGCTGGTAAAGTAGCACAAACCGAAGGTGGTTTCAGTATTTCTACTCAGGAAGCAGCACAAAAATCACTTGTTGCTGTTAGAAATGCAATTGTTTCTAAAGATAATATTCGTGCGGATCTTGGTTCTTTACAAAACCGCTTAGAAGCAACTGTTTCTAACCTCACCATTCAAGCTGAAAACTTACAAGCATCAGAATCTCGTATTTCTGATATTGACGTTGCTAAGGAAATGACTCAATTTATCCGTAACCAAATCTTAGCAAACGCTGCTACTTCTATGCTTGGACAAGCTAACCAATTACCTAATATGGCTCTTGGTCTTATCCGTTAGTAGAAATAGTTTTTTATTGAAAATAAAAAGCCCTACATTTTGTGGGGCTTTTTTTATTTAATATTTTCAAACCGTTATATAGAATTTATTTGTTAAATAATATTATTTCATTAA
>JAHHTE010000037.1 GCA_020024815.1 Mailhella sp. | reverse complement strand
CTAGAAAATTTAATAAATTAATAACATCAAAAAAAATCATTATCTTACTAGGATAACAGTATTATTTAATAAAACTCCTTTTTATTTTCAAAAGGAATTTATATAATAAGAAATTTATAAAAGGATTAAAGGGAGAAACTTTTTCAAAAATTTTCCCCAAAAAAATAATAATATTATCCATAAAAAAAGCTGCCTTTATAAAGACAGCTTTTTTTATTTATACAATTTTCAAAAAACTAAAAAGTTTTTGTTCTTTGTATTTCTAATGCTTTTGCTTGCTCTTCAAAACTAGCAAAACCTGCTTGATGTAATGCATCTTCAACAGTAGAAGACCAATCCCAAGAAGCATAAATAGTTGCTTTATGGAATAAAGAACGGAAATTATCCATTACAGCACGCTTTTCAACTTCTTCTGCTGAACCAATAACAGAACGAAGATCATTATGCAATTTTTCCATTTCTTCATTATACCAATTATGTAATGCTTCACCTGTTTTATGCTTTTTAAGCACATCAGCAAAACCATGTTCTTTCATAAGTTTTTCAAGCTTATGGAAATGTTGTTTAGAAAGCCATTCTCCAAGTTTTGAAGTTGGAATATTTTCACTTTCAACATGAGCAACATCTAATTTAGTTTGATAATATGTATCAGGTACAACAGACGCAGAAACAATACCAGCAATTGCTACTAAACCACGTAAAATAACACTATTAGAAACACCTTGACCACAAAAACCAACTTTTTTACCAAATTTTTGTCCAGTAAAGATTGTTGTAAGTAATGCCCAAACAACAGCAGGATCTTCTTCATCATAAATATGAGAAAGACTTGCGTTATCACGGTCAGTTGCAAGAACCATTTGTGTCATATCATTTGAACCAATGGAAAATCCATCAAATTCTTTGATAAATTGTTTTGCTAAAATAGCATTTGATGGAATTTCAGACATTTGAATAACTTTAAGTCCTTCAACTCCACTCTTTAAATTATGCACATTTTCAAGATAAGCACGCATTGCACGAGCTTCTTCTAAAGTACGTACAAATGGAAGCATAATTTGAAGATTTTTTCCACCATAAGTACCACGAGCAAGTTTAAATGCTTCTAATTCCCAATCATGAATATTACGAGAAACACCACGGAAACCAAGCATTGGGTTATCTTCATTTTGTTCAAAGAGACAACCACCAAGAAGGTTATAATATTCATTAGATTTAAAATCTGTTGTACGATAAATAATATCTTTACCATAAAATGCCATAGCAAAAAGTGCAAGACTTTGAGCTAATGTTTGAATATAGTGTTCTTTACCTGTTTTATATCCACGACTTGTGATAATACTTTTAATTTTTTCTGGAATAGCTTGTAATTCTTCCATTTCTTTAAGCATACCACATTTTAAACCAACTTCACGACGTAATTCTGTGATACGTTTCAAAGCAGAAAGAATTTCAGCATCTTCTTTTACTTTATCGTATTGAGCTTGTACTAATTTATCAATACGAATTTGTTCATGAAGCTTTTCTTCAGGACTACCAATGAAAATAGTAAGAGCTTCTTCATAACCAAAGATAATTCTAATATGTTCTGATAAACTTGTGGAAGTTTTAATAGCGTCTTGATAACGCATTGCATATTCCATATATTCATCAAGTTTATATTCAAGTTCACGAATTTTTCTTTGTTGAGCTAAAACCTCTTCTGTGCCTTGTGGTTCATAATTGATAGCTTTTTCAATTTCAGGAGCAAGACCGGTTACACGTCCAACATGATCACGAAGTTTCAAATCAAGAGTTACAAGACCACTTGAAAGTTGTTCTTGCATAATCTTTGTTAATTTATTTTCTTGTGTTGCTAATTGACCAGAAACTAAATCATCTAACAAACCATTATCATAAGCTTCCAATGCACGTGGGTGAACTCCAACATTACCAAGCATAAATTCAGCACGTAAAAGACCTACTTCAAAATCTTCTACATTACGTAAACGAGAAAGGAAAAGAGCTTGGGTTACGTCAGCTAAAACCAAACCAATATGTGTTTTTGTTTTAGGAAGTTTATCAAGATCCATTTCTCCACCAAGTTCATGGAGAGGAAGTAAACCACGATAAACACGACCACGGGTACCATCAACAGTAACTTCTTGTCCGTCTAATGCTCGTAAAGTTTCATTTCTTTGAATACCAATAACAGCAGCAATACCAAGTTCACGTGAAGTAATAGCAGCATGGCTTGTATCACCACCAACGTCAGCTAAAATAGCAGATGCAACACGCATACCTGGAACCATATCAGGGTCAGTACGTTCAGCAGCTAAAATATCACCTTTTCCAACTTTATTAAGTTCTAAAGCAGAACGAAGGAAACGCACAGTACCTTGACCAGCACCACGAGATGCACCATTACCTTCTAAAATAACTTCAGCTTTTTCTGCTGCTTTTTCATCAACTTCCAAGCGACGCATAAAAATTGTATTTGGATGTAATTCAAGCTCTTCATTCCAACGAGTTTCAGGACGAGCTTGCACAAACCAAAGTTCATTATTAGCATCATAACAAAATTCTGTATCCATAATCATATTATCATAAGATTTACTGATTATACGAACAGCTTTTGCAATATCTTCTGCTTGAGCATCAGATAAAGCCCATTTCGTTACATCACTTGGATTTACATCAATTTCTTTTGTACCACCCTTAGCATCATAAATAATTTTCTTTGTTTTGCTACCAAGGTTACGCACAACAACTTCTTTACCGTCATCGCGTTGGAATACATAATATTTATCAGGTGTAACCATACCACCAACAACAGCTTCACCAAGACCATAACTAGCATCAATACTTACAAGGTCATTACGTACTGTACCACGACAACCTGATGCTGTATCAGCTGCAAAAGCAGTACCAGAAACAACAGGATTAATCATACGCATAATACATACTGATAAAGAAGTTTGTTCAATAGCCCATTCTTTTTTTGCTTGAATAGCTAATTCTTCATCACCAGTTGCTTCTGCTTGTGTAATACCATCACGAATAGCTTCTCTACGATAAGTCATAGAACGAAGGTTATAAGCAGATGCACAATCCCAATGATAGGCTTGCACTACTTTATCTTCACCAACAATATTTAAATAAGTATCTTGTAAACCAGCAAAAGCTTTTTTACGTGAATCTTCACCAGCAGCAGAAGAACGCACAGCAACTGGAACATCTTCTACTCCAGCTTCAGAGCAAATAGCTAAATATGCTTCACGAACTGCTGTATCAACTTCTTTTGGCAAATCAACAGATAAAATTGCTGATTGAACTAAAACAGAACGTTTACGAAGTTGATCAATTACTTCTTGAGAAGTTGCAAAACCTTCAACAACGTTATTTACAAAAGTACGAAGTTTAATTTTTGTTGCACCTTGTTCTTTTGCATCAGCTTTTTTAATTTCTTTTCCTAAGTTTCTAACGAGCTTTTGTAAGAAATCAGCATCACGATTAATTTCTGGGTCATTCCAATCAATACGAGAATATTCTTTCTCAACTAAGGAACGAACAAGAGCAGCGTTAATGCGTGTTTCATCTAAAAGCTTATGAAAGTTAATAGATGAAATAGCACGGAATTGTGGGCTACGAACGCCTTTGATTTCGTGAATTTTAGCTGTGTTATAGTTTTTACCGCCAACAATAATTTCAGCAGATTCACCAATAGCCATGATATCTGCACCGGTAAGAACCAATTTTTCTTTTAGAGCTTCAATACTTGAACCTGTGTGTTTAGTCATTTGTTCCTCCGAGAAATGTTGAACATTAACTCGTGTTTTATTTATGAATTTGTTTCTGATTCAGAAGTATATTTTGCCTTATATGATGCTGTAATTTTTTCCCCACAATATGGGCAGAAACTAGCATCAGTATAAGCCAAAGGTTTACCACAACTTTTGCTTGGGCAAGTAAGTGGCATACTATCAATTTCCATAATCAACTCCCCTTCATGAACAGGTGTCATTTTGCGGGAAGCTTTATAATCTGCTGTTTTATACACTTTAGTAACAATACCATTACGTGGTGATAAAACAGCTTTTTCTTGTTTCATAATTGAAATATTAAAAAGTTCTTGACCTTTTTTTACAACATCACCAACTTTCACATAAGTTACCCATAAATCACCATTAGAAGGAGCTCCAATTTGATTTTTATTATTAGGGTCAGCCATTGGAATATCAGTAATTGCTGTACCTGTTGGGTTAGCAACTTTTATTTCATGTGTCATAAATTGAGAATCATAAGCATAACGAACTTCTACTGTTCCCTTATCAGAAACAGGACTAATATGATAAATTGTTACACTATGAGGTTTACCGTCAGTATCAGTAAACTGTAATTCACGACCAACTTCAAGACCTTCAAACCAAACATCAAGAGGCAATGCATTTGGATTACCAAATTCATGTCTAAATTGAATAATTTTTATAGAATCACCTGGATGGTTCATATACATCACAAGTTCTTCTTCTGTTGGTTTACGTTTAATAATTTTTTCGCAAGATTCTTCTTCTAACGCAAAATTAGTAGGTTCTAAATGTTGCAATGGACTATCTTCTGTTCTATCAGCAATAGCACTTTCCCATTTATCACCAAAAGCACTTTGATATACCCAATCTGCGGGAAAACCAAGAGGCAATTTACCAAATTTACCAAGCAAAAGATTTCTAAATGCATCATTACAATCTTGATAAATATCAAGTCTAGCTTGTTTTATTTCATCTGATAAATCTTTTTCATCTGTTTTAGCAACAGTTTCAAGAATAGATAAAATTCTATTTACTTCTTCCATTTCTCCACGTTTCCAAGCACCTGTAACACCTAAGAATGCAGTATTCCATGTAATTTGAGAACCAGGTGTAACATCATGGTATTTTACGATCTGTCTTGTGCTTGCAAGAAAACGAAGCATATAAGGTAATAAATGAATATAACCTTGTTTCATTGCTCCTTCTTGTGAGGAAGAAGTAGCCCCACCTGGCATACCATGAGAAACAACATCATAATCAATACCTTGAAAATATGGTGAACAATATCTATCATAATAAGGCATAATTTGTTTAAGAACAAAGTTAGCATCACGAATCATATCTTTATTAAGATAGTTTTCAATGCCCATTTCATCTTCAAGTAATGCTGCTGTTGATAATACTTCACCTTGACCATAAGCTCTTACACTAGCACCTAATGCTACATCTAAAATATTTGCACCAGCTTTAGCTGCTTCACAAACAGAAGGAGTAAAAAGACCGTCCGTATAATGGCGATGATAATGTAAAACAAGACTTGGCCAACGTTTTTTAATAGCAGTAACAAGATCACGAATAAAACGAGGAGGACACACCCCTGCCATATCTTTTAAACCTAAGATTATTGATTGAGCTGCTTTTTCTTCAGAACAACCAAGAACAGACGCAACCATATTAAGAGTTGCTTTTGCAACATCTAAATAATGATCAACATCAAAACCTTTAGTCAAAGAAATAGCTAAAGCAGGTTCAAAAATAACTTCTTTACGATCCAAAATAACTTCAGCAAGAGGTTTCATATTTCTTGTATCATTTAAGAAATCAAAACAACGCACAACATGATAATTATCACAAATCATTTCACAAGTACGTTGCATTAAATTTTTAGGTTGTGGAGAATAACCTAATACGTTTGTAGAACGTACTAAAATTTGTTTCATTGTTTTTGGTGCTAAACTATTCCAACGTTTTGCTTCAGAAAATGGATATGTCATATTAGCCATCATTGCCACGTGAAAATGAGCACCACCACCATTTTCTAATGAAAAGAATTGGCAATTATCCAAATAAGGAGCAATAAGTTTATCTTCAGCTAAGCGAAAACGATTACCAGTATTTGACTGTGTTTGATCACGTCCTGTTGTATCTGTAAAATGAACTTTTTTTGAATCTCTTACAAAATCAAGAACAGCTTGTCTATCACCGACAGGATAAACACTTGGAGTATTGCGTTCTTCCACTGAAATTTTAGGAAGAACTGGTTCAAAATGTGGCATTCTTGGAGTATCAACAGAACGGTATTTTCCAAGTTGCACATAAGGATTATATCCTTTTGCAGAAATTTCAGCAACTAAACGACTAAGTCGTTCTGCCTCTGGAACTAAATCTTGATAACTTAATAATTCTGGAGTGTTTTCAATAAAAGTTGTATCAAAATTTGCAGTTCTAAAGCGTTCATTTCTCAATACATGACGGAAAAATGGTAAAGTAGTTTTTACACCACGAATACTGTATTCTGCTAAAGCACGGCTCATGATGCTACATACTTTATCCCAATCAAGACCGTATGCAATAAGAAGTGAGCCTGCTGAATCATAATTTGATGGAAAATCATAACCAGCAGAAAGGTTTGAGTCAATACGAATACCAGGTCCCCCTGGAGATAAGTATCGTGTAATTCTACCAGAGTTTGGAGAAAAGCCATTTTTAGGGTCTTCACAGTTAATACGAACTTGCATTGCTGTATGATAACCCTTTGTATTTTCATCATTTAAAGCAAGAGGAACACCAAAAGCTAAGGCAATTTGCGTTTCAACTAAATCAATACCATAACGGCTTTCTGTAATACCATGTTCAACTTGTAATCGTGTATTAACTTCAATAAGATATGGCGTTCCATCTTCAGTTACAAGAAACTCAACAGTACAAAGTGAATGATAATTTACAGCCTTAGCTAATCGGCAAGAATAATCTTTAAGTCTTGCACGAAGTTCAGGAGTTAACCCCTTCCAAGGAGAAGGAGTAATTTCAATAAGTTTTTGATGGTTACGTTGAACAGAACAATCACGTTCATCACAAGCAAAAACATTACCATATTTATCAGCAATAACTTGAATTTCAATATGGCGAACATTTTCTAAATATTTTTCAACAAATAAACGTGGATTACCAAAAGAAGCTTCAGCCATAGCAGATGCTTTATTAAATGCATCTTCTAATGTATTTTCATCACGAATAACAAAAATACCACGACCGCCACCGCCACCTTCGGCCTTAAGCATTGCAGGCATACCAATTTCACGAACAATCTTTTTTGCTTCTTCAACAGTAACAGCACCTTCAGAACCAGGAACAACAGGAATATCTAATTTTTTTGCAATATTACGAGCTTCAACTTTATTTCCAAGCATACGCATTGCATCTGCATCTGCACCAATAAAAACAATACCTGCTTTTTGGCATTTACGAGGAAAAGTATCATCTTCAGAAGCAAAACCCCAACCCGGGTGAATCGCAACAACCCCACGTTTTTTTGCTTTACTGATAATAAGATCTAAATCTAAATAAGAATTTGGGTCAGAACCTAAAAGCATCAGTTCTTGTGCTGATGCAACAGCTGGAGAAGTTTTATCCACATCAGTTGCAGTCATTATAGCCGTAGCGTGAAAACGCTCTCTTATGGAACGACAAATACGACGTGCAGGAATACCACGGTTTGCAACCAAAATAGGCTTTCCTTTCAATTCTACTAACAACTCTTCCATTGTTTTAGGTGCCATAATCTACCCTTATCCCTTTGTTATTGAACCACCAATAATCTCGATTAAACCACTTTCAGAAGAAAGAACTAATTGTCCTTCCTCTCCTATACTCACAATTTGCCCATAAATATTTTCACAGCAATCTTCATTTTGAAAATTATTTTTGGTTAAAGCTTGCTTAATCAATACGTTATCACCTAAAAAAGCAAGATACTTTTTACAGATTGACAACCATACTAATGGGTCTTTTGATTTTATACGAATTTCATAACACAATTTTATTTCTTTCACAAGAGCCAACCAAAAACCTAAAATTGTAATAAACCTATTGTTTTCATTACACAAAATATCAATATTATTTATATTATTTTGAGAATTATTTTTATCATCTAAAAATATATTATAAGCTACTTGATTAAATAGATTAATCATATTTTTTTCATTAAAATTAGCTAATTGCCCTGCTGAAATAAAAAAATCTTCTCTTAATTCCATATCACTTGGAGCAGAAAAAAGATTTATCCCCATTCCTGCAATGAGTACATCATTTCTTTCTTCAAGCAAAATACCACCAACTTTTTGATACGAATCATCTTTACTTTGCACTAAATCATTAGGCCATTTTAAAGAAACTTTTAATCCTAAATTATCTAATGCTTGAACAACTATTGCCCCAAATGCTGGAGCTGCTGCTTCGGTATTAAAAGGATAAGAATTAGGCAATGCAACAGCAACATACAAATTTTCCGTTAAAGATTCCCATTTACGCCGTAATTGTCCTCTCCCTGCTGTTTGTTTATGGCAAATCACAGAAGAAAAAGGAGAAAAAACTTTTTGTTCCACTAAATAATGTGCTTTATCAAGGGTACTTGTTAATGTTTCATAAACAAATATGGAAGAAAATTCTTTAGGTAATTCTATGGAAAAGTTTTTTTCAAATTCACCAAAATCAACATGTTTTGTGTCTAATAATGAAAAAAAAGCATTATGCTTTTTTGAAAATTCATAATCAAAAAAACACAATGCTTTCATATTTTGTGGCGTATTACTCATAACGCATTATTTTAATTCTGTTTTACTTTCAATTATAGTATCGCTTATCCCGAATTTTTTAAAACGTTCACGAGATTCACGAAGCCTTTCTTCAGTTCCAATTAAAAGAACATGAATATAATACCAATTTCCTTTATCATCAGCTTTTACATTACGTCTTGTTCTAAAACCATCAGTTTCAAGTTTTATACGTAATTTATCTGCTTGATCTTCATTTCTAAAAGCAGCTACACGAATATCATAATCATATTTTTTATTCGCATTTACTTCTTGCTCTTGAGATTTTTTTTGTTCAGCTTTCGCTTTATTTTCTCTTGCAATTCTTTCTGCTTTTGCTTTCTTTTCAGCAGCTTCATCAGCTAATATTTGTTCAGCTGTTCTTCTATCTGGTTCTTTTTTTAATTCAGTCATAAATTGTAGTTTTTCTTTTGCTAGTACTTCTACAATTTTTTCTTCTTCTTTAACCTTTGGTTCTAATTTTGCTGGTTTAACTTTTGCTATTTGTGGAGTTGAACCTTTACCAATGATTAACCCAAATAAAAATGCAAATCCTATTAAAATAACAATAGTTATCATTGCTGTAAAAAGAGCAGAACCACTTAAAACAATTCCTTTTTTTGTTTCAATATCTTCATCTTTTTTTTCTTCTTGAACAGAAGAAAAATTATGTATAGAAGATGATTGATAATTATTTTCAGTAGTTGAATAATTATCAAAAGGAGGAGTAAAATATTCTCTTGGTTTTGTTTTTATAAAACCTTCCTCCATATCTTCATATTGATGTTGTATTGATTCTCTATCTTCTTCTTGTTTTTCCTCGTTTTCTTTAGTTTTTGTACCAAACAAATTTTTTATACTACCACCAAAAAGACCATTTTTAGCTGTTTTATCAGTATTTCTATAATTAGGTCTTGCCACAATAAAATACCTTTACATACTTTCTGGTGCAGAAACACCTAATAAATTTAAACCATTTTTTAAAACTGTTCCAACAACACGCAAAAGAATTAAACGTGCTTTTATTGCCTTTTCATCACCACTAAGAACTGGAGTATTAGCATAATAACTATGAAATTTACCTGCTAAATCCATAAGATAAAAACTAATTATATGCACAGCTTTATTTTTAGCTGCATCAAGTACAGCTTCTTCAAAATGCAATGCAGTACGTACAAGAGCAATATCTGATCCTTCTTTTAAATCTGCTAACATTTCTAAAGAAGAGGTTTCATCAAGTTTATGTCCATTTTCTTCTGCACGGCGAAGTAATGTTTTTATACGTGCATGAGCATATTGCACATAATAAACAGGGTTTTCAAGATTACGTTGTTTTACTAATTCTAAATCAAAATCAAGTGGTTGATCACTTTTACGAGATAAAAACATAAAACGTGCTGCATCTACACCAACTTCATCAATAACTTGGCGTAATGTATCAAACTCACCAGAACGAGTTGACATTGCAACAGGTTTACCACCACGAAGTAAATTAACAAGTTGAATAAGAATAACAGAAAAATCAGTTTTAGGATTTTTACCTAATACTTCAATAGCTGCTGACATACGAGGAATATATCCATGATGGTCTGCTCCCCAAACATCAATCATTTCATCAAAACCACGAGCAATTTTATTTGCATGATAAGCAATATCAGAAGAAAAATAGGTAAGTAAGCCATCACTTTTTCTTAATACACGGTCTTTATCATCGCCATATTCAGTTGTTCTAAACCACAAAGCACCGTCTTGTTCAAATGCTTTTCCTGTTTCTTTTAAGTTATTAAGAGTTTTTTCTACTTCTCCAGCTTCAACAAGACTTGCTTCAGAAAACCATGTTTGATGTTCTACTCTAAAATCTTCAAGATCCTTTTTAATACCGTCTAAAATACTTTGCATTGCATATTGAAAACAACGATATTCAGCATCTTCACGAGTTGGAAGTTCAGGATCTTTTTCTAAAAGTTCTTTAGCAATATCAATGATATATTCACCCTTATAATAATCTTCAGGATATGTAACATTCATTTTACATAAATCTTGAACTCTAAGCCAAGTGGAAAGACCAAGTAAACGCATTTGACGACCAGCGTCATTTATATAATATTCTGTACTTACATCATAACCTGCAAATCGTAAAATTCTAGTCATTGTATCACCAACTGCAGCCCCACGCCCATGCCCAATATGCAATGGCCCTGTTGGGTTTGCAGATACATATTCCACATTAACTTTACGACCTTTTCCATATTCTAATGAACCAAATTTTTCTTGCATACTTTCCATACGAAGAATTTGTTCATGCCAAAAACCTGCTTTAAAAGTTACATTAATAAAACCAGGTCCTGCTATTTCTGCTTTTTCAATAAGAGCATTATTTTTCAATTCAAGACAAATTTCTTCTGCAACAGCACGAGGTGCTTTTTGACAAGTTTTTGCAAGAGTCATTGCTATATTAGTAGCTAAATCACCATGTTTAGCATCTTTTGGTAATTCTATAACAGCTTTTTCAGGCCATTCCCAAGACTTTGCTTTTAGAATATCTTCTAAAGTTTTTTTCAAAACTTCTATATCACGCATAAAAAAACACCTTTCTTTTACTAATTGAATAAAATTTAAGAATGAGTAATAATATATAAAATTCTTTGATTTAGCAAATGAAATTTTGTTACATTTTTACATAAGAACATTAGTAATCTGTTAGGAATATATTATGTTAACTAATTTTATTCATTTTCAATTTAGTGGAATACATTCTGTTCACTGTCTTTTTCATGGTAAAAATAATATTAATTCATCAACTCTTGGAAGTATTACTTTTAATAGAGGAGAAGATAATACTCTTATTCTTCAAAATAGAAAATTTTTATATGAAAAACTTGCCATGCCAATTTGTGAAATATCACAAATTCATTCTGATAAATTAGTTTTTGATATTGACCCAATACAATATTCAGAAATAGCTAGTATAGAGGCTGATGGAATTGCTACAAAAAAAAGAAAAACAGCACTACTTATTAAAACAGCTGATTGTCAACCTATTTTAATAACACACAAAACAGGACAACATATCATGGCTCTGCATGTTGGTTGGCGTGGGAACAAAATTAATTTTATTCAAAAAGCCATAGATGAATTTTGTGCAATGTATCAAATTATGGCAAAAGATTTATATGCTGTTCGTGGTCCAAGTTTAGGTCCAAATGAATCGGAATTTATTAATTTTTCTTCTGAATGGGGAAATGAATACACCACATGGTATAATGAAAAAGAGAAAACCCTTAACCTTTGGGAACTTACAAAATTTCAACTTCACAAGGCAGGTCTTTTATATCAAAATATTTATGGCCTAGACCTTTGTACAAAAACATTACACCATTCCTATTTTTCTCATAGAGAAAACAATAATACAGGAAGACAAGCAAGTATAATTTGGTTTGAAGAATAATTATATTCTCTTGTAATAATAAGATATTCAGTCAAAATTCATAAAAAAAACGTTATTCTTGAAATTCTTGAATAACGTTTTTTTATCAAACAAATATAAAATTTATTGTTTTGGAGGACGTATATCACGTGTAGTTGTTACACCTTTAATACGATTAAAAATAATATCATAAGGAACAACTGTTTTACCTAATACTTTTGGTTTTGGATATAACACAGCAATATTTGAATAAACTTTATTAAACAAATCTGCACCTCTAACTTGTTTAAGAATATAATCTTCAGAATATGCCATAATAAAAATAACAACAATTCGCATATCTAAATGAACAAATTCTCTTACATGAGTTTCTGATAATTCTTTTGTTTGATAGCCTAAATCTTCACAAACAACTTGTGCTAATTCAAGAGGATCTAATTCAGGATCTAAACTTGAAACATCAATACACAAAGCAACTACTTTAGTAGTTTGTGGAATTTGTTTATCTTCAACAGTTAAAATTTGCTTTGACGCTGGTAAATTTCTTACTTCTCCAGACCATTCTTCCACATGGTTTAAAACGCTTTGTGTAATAGTGCAAAAATTAATATTTTCTTTAGATTGTTGTGGTTTTTTACTCTTATTTATAAAATAAAAAACAGCTGCACCACCAGCTAAAAGCAATACACAGAGAACTAAAAAAACTTTAACTAATAACGGCATATCCTACAATTCCTTTTACAAACTTATGTTATCAATATCTCTGCTTTTCTAAATCATACAGAACAATAAGTCAATTCATATAAATTCAACCTAATTAAATAATACTATTTCTAAAAATTACTCTAAACTTATAAAGCTTGACCTGATATATTCTCTATATTATAAAAATATACAACGTACATCAGTTACGGAGAAAATTATGAATACTAAAAATACAAGTATCACTAAAGAAAAATTTCGCGAACAACGTCGTAAATTTTTAGCAAGTATGGTTATGGCAGGAATTGCCTACACTACTCCTACTATCCTTACTCTTAATGAAGCACAAGCTGGAAGTTATTCTTCTAAAAGTTCCCATCGACGTCGGCATTATTCAAGACATAGTGGTCCTTCTTATCGTTATCATCATCATAATCACCGTTATTATAGCAGACCTTCTCGTTATCGTCTTCAATTTTCAATATATAGTCATCCCTCACGTATCAGATTATCATTACCTTCAAAAATTTCTGTAAAAATATCTTCTTAAATTATTTTCATGAACTGTATTTATTTTAATGAATTATCAAAACCTGTATTTTTTGAAAATTGTCCAAAACTTTTTCAAGAAATACAGTATTTTTTTATCTTTGGTCCTTTCAAGAAAAGAAAATACCTTTAATAATTCCCAAAAATGGATTTTTAATTCAAGGAATTGAAAATGAACAACAAGGATATAAAATTCACACTCTTTGGAATAATAAAGAAAGCTATGAACCAACTATAAGCAGTCTTTTATGTAATTTTTCCATTGAATTAGTATTAGCTTTTTGCCAAGAACATTCTGATATTCTATGTATACATGCAACAGCAATACAAATAAAAAATAACACAATTCTTATTCTTGGTAATAATAAATCAGGAAAAAGTACATTAATCTCAACTCTTATGGCTCATGGTGCAAAAAACCTTGGTGATGATTTAATTGGTATTACTTCACAAGGAAAAATTTATTGTTTTGGAATTCCTCCACGTTTACGTCTACCATTACCAAAATCTATATTGCTTGAAAATTTTTCATCATTATATTGTGGAAATAATGATGAATTTTATCAGTATCTCTACCCTCCTAAATATATTTCCTCCTCTTTTGGAATTACTAATACAATCACACATATTATTATGTTAGAAAGAAATACAGAAAACTCTGCACAACTTTTATCTCTAACTAAAGAAATAAGCTTATCAGAAATTCTTACGCATTATATTTTATTAAATCAAAATGCACAAAAAATCTTTCAACAAGCAACAAAATTAATAGAAAATTTACCTAGTTTTTCATTTAACTATTCAGATTTAGATGCTGCTGCAACGTATCTTTATACTTTTTTCTCAGAAAATTCTTATAAAAACACTGTTCCTTATCCTTTAGAAC
>JAHHTE010000036.1 GCA_020024815.1 Mailhella sp. | reverse complement strand
TTTTGTAAGGGGGTTTTAGGGGGAGAAACTTTTTCAAAAGTTTTCCCCCTAAAAAGAATAAAAATTATAATCTTTCAATAACCTTATCAGTTATTTCTGTTGTATTACAAAGAATTTTACCTTCTTCCATAATATCACCAGTTCTAAAGCCGTCTTGCAATGTTTTACGCACAGCGTTTTCAATGCACATTGCTTCATCTTTAAGATCAAATTCATGTAACAACATCATGGAAATAGAAAGAATTGTTGCTAATGGATTTGCTTTACCTTGTCCTGCAATATCAGGAGCAGAACCATGAATAGGCTCATAAAGTCCTGCGTATTCAGTACCAAGACTTGCAGAGGCAAGCATACCAATAGAACCAGTAATAACTGATGCTTCATCGGAAAGAATATCACCAAATAAATTTCCTGTAACAATAACATCAAATTGACTTGGATCGCGAACAAGTTGCATTGCTGCATTATCAACATATAAATGGCTAAGTTCTACTTCTGGGTATTCTTTAGCAACTTCAATCACAACTTCACGCCATACACGGCTTACATCAAGAACATTTGCTTTATCCACAGAGCAAACTTTTTTCTTACGTTTCATAGCAGCTTTAAAAGCAATATGGGCAATACGGCGAATTTCATCTTCATTGTAAATCATAGTATTAAAGCCAGTACGTTTACCGTCTCGAACTTCAGTACCTGCTGGTTTACCAAAATAAATACCACCAGTAAGCTCACGAACTACCATTAAATCAAGTCCATCTTTCACAATATCAGGACGTAAAAGACAAGCACCAGCAAGCTCTGGTAAAAGACGAGCAGGACGAAGATTAGCAAATAAACCTAAAGCCTTACGAATACCAAGCAAGCCTTTTTCTGGACGAATAGCAGGATCAATAGTATCCCATTTAGGACCACCAACAGCACCAAGAAGAACTGCATCAGCTTTTTTGCAAGCTTCTATGGTAGCTTCAGGAAGAGGTGAGCCTGTATTATCAATAGCAATACCACCAATAAGAGCTTCTTCTCTTGTAAATTCATGTCCAAATTTTTCAGCAACTTTATCAAGCACACGTAATGCTTGACTTACAATTTCAGGGCCTATGCCGTCCCCTGCCATTACACAAATATGTTTTTTCATAACTGCCTCTATTTCTCCACTTTTTGCAATAATTCTGCAAGAGTATCAATAAAATAATCAAGTTCTTTTTCTGTTACAGTCAAAGCAGGAATAAGACGAAGTACAGTACCTTGCGTAAGGTTTACAATAATTCCTTTTTCAATAAGACTATCCCAAATAGCTTTGGCACTTTCAGGGGTACAAGTAAGTTGTATGCCACGCATAAGCCCAAGCCCACGTACTTCTTTTACCCAAGGGGACTTTAATCCCATAACTTTATCTTCTAAATAATTACCACGTTGTGTTGCTTGTTCACAAAGATTATCTCTTTTCATAATCTCTAAAACTTTTGCACCTACTTTAGTTACTAATGCTCCACCACCAAAAGTAGTAGCATGAGAACCGGGAACAAAAGCTTGACTTACTTCATTTGTTGTAAGCATACAACCAAGAGGTAAACCATTTGCAAGAGCTTTAGCATTTGTGATAACATCAGGCTTAATATTAAAATGCTGGAAAGCCCACCATTTGCCTGTTCTGCAAAGTCCTGCTTGCACTTCATCAACCATAAACAAAATCTCATGTTTATGGCAAAGTTCTTGAACTTTTTCAAGATATTCAGCACTAAGGCAATTAATACCACCTTCACCTTGAATAATTTCTAAATGAATGGCAGCTGTTTTTGGATTAATAGCTTTTTCAAGAGCTTCTATATCATTCCAAGCAACTTGAACAAAACCTTCTGTTTTAGGAGCAAAACCGTCAAGATATTTTTCTTGTCCTGTTGCAGCTAATGTTGCAAGGGTTCGGCCATGAAAAGCATGGTCAAGAGTAATAATTTCAAAAGCTTCACGGTTTTTAACACGTTGTTGATATCGTCGAGCAATTTTAATCGCAGCTTCATTAGCTTCTGCACCAGAATTACAAAAGAAAACTTTATCCATGTGGCAAGTTTCAAGAAGTTTTTCTGCTAGTTCTAATTGTTCTTCTTGATAAAATAGATTGCTTACATGAACAAGTTTTTGTGCTTGTTCTGCAATAACAGCACTAATTTCATCATTACAATGCCCTAAGGAAGTTACAGCAATACCAGCAAGTAAATCTAAATATTCCTTGCCGTCAATATCCCAAAGTTTGCAACCTTTTGCTCTTGCAACACTAACAGGATAACGACCATAGGTACGGCATAAGAGATTTTCTTCCCTTTGTTTTAATTGCTCAAAACGTGTCATAATCCCCTACTTATGCGTTTAAGGTTTTCTTAAATGCCTTTGTCATAGCTTCAATATTTTGGCTAAATACAAGGCTATTTTCCCTATATACATTAAGGTTTGCTTGTAAGCCTTGACCTACAACCTCACCAATTTGATAACATTCACCAGCAAAAAGATATTCAAAAGCACCTGCATTTTGTGGAGCAACGCTCACAAGTAAACGGCTTGCAGATTCACTATAAAGAATTTCCATGCTTGTCATATCATTTTCTTTGCCAGCTTTTTCAAGGTCAACTTTTGCACCCAAAAGCCCACCCATGCACATTTCAGCAAGAGCAACAGCAAGTCCACCGTCTGATAAGTCATGGCAAGCTGTAACAAGCTTTTGTTGTACAGCTTTATGATATGCACGATAACGAGCAAGAGCTGTACTTGAATTTACTTGAGGAACACGTCCACCTTTAATGCCTAATTCATCAAAAGCTTCACTGCCACCCATTTCTTTTTTAGTTAAACCTAAAAGATAAATTTTATCGCCAGCATTTTTAAAATCACTGGTTACAGCATTTTTTACATCATGTATTTTAGCAAGAACACTAAAAAGCACAGTTGGTGGAATAGAAATTTTCTTTCCGTCCCCAATATAATCATTTTTCATGGAGTCCTTACCAGAAATACAAGGAACACTATAATCTAAGCAATATTGTCCTAATGCTTGGCAAGCACGCACTAATTGTGCCAATTTATATTCACCGTCAGGAGTTTTTTCTGATTGAATAGGATCGCACCAGCAGAAATTATCACAACCTGCCATATGTTCAGGGTCAGCACCAACAGCAACAGCATTTCTTACAGCTTCATCAAGAGCATTTGCCATCATGTGGTATGTATCAAAATCACTAAATTTTGGACAAATACCATTTGAAATAACAATGCCTGCCTCATCTTCAAGCACAGGACGTAAAACACCTGCATCAGCTGGTGCATCTTGATTTTTTCCTACAAATGGCTTTACAACACTACCCCCACGAACTTCATGGTCATATTGACGTACAATATTTTCTTTACTGCAAATATTTAAACGTCCAAGCATTTGTAAAAGAAATTCTGCTTTATCTTCAGTATCAGGCATTGCAATTTGTGGTTGCATACCAGATTGTTGATCTTTCCAAACAGCTTTTAACTTCATTTGTGGTAAACCATTATGCATAAATTCCATAGGAAGACTTGCAACTGGTTTTTCACCATATACAACATGAAAATAGCCACTATCAGTAAATTCACCTAAATTGGTAGCTTCAACGTCCATGTGTTTAGCAAGAGCTAAAAATTCTGCAAGCTTTGCTTGTGGCACGGCTAAAGTCATACGCTCTTGTGCTTCAGAAAGTAAAATTTCCCAAGGTTGTAAACCGTCATATTTTAATGGTGCTTTAGATAAATCTAAACGGCAACCACCCGTAGCCTCACTCATTTCTCCAACAGAAGAAGAAAGACCACCAGCACCATTATCTGTAATAGCATTATACAAGCCTAAATCTCTAGCTCGCATAATAAAATCATACATTTTTCTTTGTGTAATTGGATCGCCAATTTGTACTGCAGTAGCAGGAGAACCTTCATGTAATTCTTCAGAGGAGAACGTAGCTCCATGAATACCGTCTTTCCCAATACGACCGCCAGTCATTACAATAGCGTCCCCAACACAAGGGCTTTTTTCATAACCTGGTTTACCATGTAGCATACGAGGCATAAGCCCAATAGTTCCACAATAAACTAATGGTTTACCAAGATAACGTTCATCAAAAACAATAGCACCATTTACAGTTGGTACACCAGACTTATTCCCACCGTCTTCAACACCTTTACGCACACCTTCCATTACACGGCGTGGGTGCAATAAACGAGAAGGTAATTTTTCATCATGGAAAGGTGATGCAAAGCAAAATACATCTGTATTACATACAAGTTCTGCTCCCATACCTGTTCCCATTGGGTCGCGGTTTACCCCAACAATACCAGTCAATGCTCCACCATAAGGGTCAAGAGCTGATGGGCTATTATGTGTTTCAACTTTAATGCAAACATCATAATCATTGTTAAAAGCAATTACCCCTGCATTATCACTAAATACAGAGCGACAAAAATCTCTTTCACCTAAACGTTTTCTAATCGTTGCAGTTGGGCTTTTAATAAAAGTTTTGTATAGGCTATCAATGGTTTCTGTTTTGCCTGTAACAGTATCAGTATATTCAATTTGTGCTGCAAAGATTTTGTGCTTGCAGTGTTCAGACCATGTTTGGGCTAAAACTTCAAGTTCTGCATCAGTTGGATTTTGTGGTAAACCAAGTTTTTCACGTTCTTTTGCTGTTTCTTCTTTTGCGTAAAAATTCTTGATAATAAGCATTTCTTCAAGAGTTAATGCCAAAGTATTTTTACGGCTATAATCCATAAGCCCATCATCAGACATTGAAAGAAGTGGAATAATATTAACTGTATCTAATGCCTTTCCTGTAACTTTAGATGCTTGAGCGTCAAAACCAGGTTCTTTTGCCCATTCTTCTTTTGTTTTTATACGAAGACGTTCAATAAGTTCATTAGCAAGTAAGTCTTTACCAATATGCTCAGCATCTTGCTTTGTGAGTTTTCCCCATAAATGGTACTGCTTTGCTGTATAAACAGTTAAAGCAGAACGTTCTTTACCAAGTACAAGTGCAGCAGTATTTCTTGCTGTATTACCTTCATTATCTGTAACACCTGGACGGAAATTTACTTCAAGCACAAAATCAGCATCAGAAGGAGCAGAAACTAAACTTGCACTTTGTAAAACAGGGTCATGCAAAGCTGCTTTTTCAAGTAAAATATTTGCTTCTTCTTTTGTAATGCCGTCAATGGTAAGCACTTTTACCATACGCACATTATCAACAGAAAGATTTAATGCTTCTTTAATTTCTTCAGCAACTCTATGTCCTACTGGATCTTGCTGATTTTCCTTTACACGAATTTCCAAACGCAAAAGACTCATATATTCACCTATTCTTGGTTTATGCCATTGTGGCTATTTATTTCTAGAACGAACGTATTCTAATGCTTCTAATAAAAGTTCTTTATTTTGTCCTGTAAAATCATGCAAACTTTCTTCAGCTTTTTGTAAATATTTACTAGCTAATTCACGAGTTTTTTCAGGATATTTTGCTTGAATAATTTTTTGAGTAATTTCAGCTAATTCTTGTTCAGTAAAACCTATTTTTTCTTGTTTTTGGTGTTCAAAAATAGGACTTGGTAAAACAGAAAATTTTTCTATAAATTCTTGTTGTTCTTCTTTTGTTAATGATTGAAGATACATAAAAATAGGTGGTGTGCATTTTCTTTCTCGTAAATCACCACCAGCTGGCTTTCCTATTATACTTTCATCAGAAAAATCTAAAGCATCATCTACTATTTGAAACGCCATACCAAGATTTAAACCATAATTAGCAGCTTTTTCTTGATCTTCTTTGCTTGCACCTGCCATAATAGCCCCAACAAGACAAGCAGAGCGAATAATCCAAGCTGTTTTTCCTTCAATAACAGAAAGATATTCTTGTTCATGGCTTGGTACTTTACCTGCTAATTCTATTTCTTCAATTTCCCCATTAGCAGTTTTTAATAAGGCATCAGAAATAACACTCATTAATGCTACATTTTGAAATTCTGCCATAAGTTTATTACCTGTTGCAAGCAAAGCATCACCAGCTAAAAGACAAGGACGAATACCAAATTTTATATGAGCAGATTCTTTGCCTCTACGTAAATCAGCATCATCAAGCACATCATCATGCAATAAACTTGCAACATGAAACATTTCTAAAACAATAGCAGAATCATAAATAGATAATGTTGAATGTTGAATTGGATTTGCCCCTTTTAGCATATTATACCAAATAAGAGTAAGACATGGGCGTAAGCGTTTTCCCCCCGAAAGTAAAGCATATTCAGCTATTTTTTGCACACTTTGTGGCATTGTTAAAATAGTATTTTGTAATGCTTTTGTAACTGGTTCTTGAAAGCCTAGCACAGCTTTTGCAAATTCTTTCATATTATTCTCTTTATGAAGCACAATTTCAATGAAGAATGATAGTATAAAACCCTTTATTCCGCAAGTAAAACAAAAAGGTATGAAATTATTTTTTAGTTTTTATTTTTTGAGAAACAAGTTTTAAAAAACTTTTCTCTCAAGCCTTCTTTTCAAAACTTTTTAAACAAAAACACATTTTGCGTACAAAATGTGTTTTTGTTAATTCAACCTAAATAATTCAAAAAAGAAAACCAATAATAAAGTAAAAAAGGATATAGGGCGAAAACTTTTACTAACGTTTCCTCCCTAAAAAAATTTTCATAAACAAAGTAAACTTATTTTAATGTTCCAAAATTAATTTTTTTACGGCAATCATCACAAATCCCCAATAAAATATGATGATGATCTAAAAGAACAAAACCATTTTTTGTAGCTAAATCATTTTGAATTTTTTCTACTTCTGGTGAAGTAAATTCAACTGTTTTACCACATTCTTTGCAAACTAAATGGTCATGGTGTTGTTTTGAAGTTACAACTTCGTACCGTGCAAATCCCTCTCCCACATGAAGTTCTTCCGCTAGCCCAACATCACACATTAACTTTACAGTTCTATATACAGTTGTTTGACCAATACTTGGGTGTTTTTTATGAACTTCTTGATAAATTTCCTCTAAAGAGTGGTGTCCTACCATGCTAAAAAATATTTTAGCAATATTCACTCTTTGCTTAGTAGTATTTAAACCTCGTTGATCCATAAGCAAAAGAAGATTATTAATGCCATCTTCCGCTGTTTTACTACAAGGCTTTTTTTCTGTATTCTTTTGCATATCAAAATCCAACAAATTAAAAGTATAAAGAAAACTATATAAAATTTTTGTATGTAAGTCAAACCTAAGACAAATTCTTGCTTTTTACTTAAACATACGTTAAATGCTTTTTTCGCTAATTTTAGAATAAAAATATATATTTTTTAGTAAGAACTAAAGGAAAATAAATGATTAATAAAATATTTCATTTAGACAAATTTCAAACAAACATAAAAATTGAAATAATATCAGGACTTACAACATTTATGTCTATGGCATATATTTTATTAGTTAATCCTGTTTTATTAGCTGAAAGCGGAATGCCTTTGCAAGCAGCATTTACTGCAACTGTTTGGGCATCAATTTTACCAACACTTATTATGAGTTTTTTTGCAAATCTTCCCATTGCATTAGCACCAGGCATGGGAGTTAATGCTTTTTTCACTTATACACTTGTGCATGGTATGGGTCTTTCATGGGAAAATGCTCTTGCTGCTGTTTTTATTTCTGGACTTCTTTTTACTATTATCGCAACATTTAATATTCCTCGCTATATTATGCTTTCTGTGCCAAAACAATTAAAAGTTGCTATTGGTGCTGGCATTGGCTTTTTTATTACCCTAATCGGATTTCAAAATGCTGGTATTACTGTAAAAGATGATACAACAATGATTATGCTTGGAAATCTTGCTAACCCGTCTACACTCTTAGCTATTTTTGGACTTATCTTTACTGTAACACTTATGCATAAAAAAATAAAAGGTGCTTTACTTTGGGGAATTTTAGCTATTACTCTTGTTTCAATGCTTTTTGGACTTAGTGAAACACCTAAAAGTATTCACAATATTATTAGCACCAATATTCCAAGTATCTCCCCTACTTTTATGCAATTAGATTTTGGCAATGTATTAAAAGTAAGTTTCCTTTCTGTTTTCTTTAGTATGACAATGGTAGATCTTTTTAATGCAATGGGTACTTTTATTGGACTTTCTTCTAAAATTGGGGAAAATCCTGATGGCTCTATTCGTGGATTAAAAGCTGCAACCATTGCTGATGCAACAGGAACACTTATGGGTTCAATGCTTGGAACAAGTCCTGTTACAAGCTATCTAGAAAGCATTACAGGTATTAGTGAAGGAGGTAAAACAGGTTTAGTTGCCCTTACTTGTGCTGTACTTTTTCTTATTTCTCTTGTTTTTGCTCCACTTGTAGAACTTATTCCTACGGTTGCAACTGCTCCTTGTTTAATTTTAGTTGGAGCATTTATGATGCAAGACATTAAAGAAATTGATTTTTCTGAAATAAGTGAAAGTCTTCCTGCTTTTCTTATTATTGCAAGCATGCCTTTTACATATAGTATAGTTTCTGGTTTTGGACTTGGCTTTATTAGTTATTGTATTATTCAAACCTGCACTGGTAAAATTAAAACTGTTTCCCCTGTCTTATGGCTTGTTTCTATTTGCTTTTTAATTAATTTTATTGTATCATAATAAAATGTTATCAAAATATCGTCATGCTAAACTTATAACAATTCCACTTCCACAACTTTTTTTAGCTAAACTTAATCTTTGGTAATATTTTAATATTTCTTTTTTTATATCTAGTTAATACCTACATATCTAGCTAATATAATAGCTCTATTTGTAATAATACCATATAGTATTATTCACACTCAACATTCTAAACAAATTAGCTACGTTACATAAACATCATACATACTTTGGAAAAATTATGATTAGTTTTGAGAACTATAAAAAACACGCAAAAACCTTAATATATCTTGGTTTCCCTATTGTTTTAGGGCAATTAGCACAAATGTCAATGAACTTTGTTGATACTGTTGTTGCAGGTAAAGCTGGAACAGCACAAATGGCAGGAGTTTCTATTGGTGGTTCATTATGGACGCCTTTGCTTGTTTGTGGTCAAGGATTACTTATTCCTATTGGACCACTTGTAGCACAAGGTATTGGTGCAGGAAAAAATGTTAGTTTAAATCGTTTTTGGCGACAAGGTGTCTGGATAGCTCTTGCTAGTGCAATTTTCTTTATGCTTATTTTTACTCTTGCCTCACACCTTTTTTTACAAACAACAAAAATAGAAAAAGAAATGGCTATTGTTGCATCTAACTATCTTTATTATATAAAATGGGGTATGCCAGCTTTTTTACTATTTTTTGTTTGTCGATTTTTTATTGAAGCAAAAAGTTATACTCGCCCTGCTATGATGGCAGGATTTATAGGTTTATTTGCTAATATTCCATTAAATTATATTTTTGTATTTGGTTATTTTGGTATGCCAAAACTTGGTGGTGCTGGTTGTGGACTTGCTACTGCCATTGTTTGCTGGATCATGCTTAGCGTTATGCTTTACAATATCCACAAAAATAGTCCCAGAACTTTAAAAATTGATAAACCTAAAATGATTGTTATTAAACGTATTAGCAAACTAGGTTTTCCTATTGCTATTGCTCTACTTTTAGAAGTTTCTTCCTTTACGCTCATTTCTTTGCTCATTTCCCCACTTGGTAAAACAACTGTTTCTGGACACCAAGTTGCCATGACAACAAGCTCACTTATTTTTATGTTGCCACTTTCTTTAGGAACAGCCACAAGTATTTTAGTTGGAAAAAGCTTAGGAGCAGGAAATCTTAACCATGCAAAAGAAATTAGACAAACTTCTGTTATTATAAGTATGCACATTGCAATTATTTGTCTTACGGCTCTTATTCTGTTTAGAGAACAAATTGCCAATATCTATTCTAATGACCCATTGGTAATTACTCTTGCAAGTTCAATCATGGTTTATACAGCATTATATCAAATTCCTGATAATATCCAAATGTCTGTACTTTCTGCTTTACGTGGTTACAATGATACAAAAGCTATTTTTGTTATTTCTTTTATTTCCTATTGGATCACAAGTGTTCCTATTGGATATATTCTTTGTTATACAGATTTAATTATTCAACCTATTGGAGTATATGGCTTTTGGATAGGACTTATTTTAGGTTTATCTTGTTCTTGCCTTCTTGTGAATATTCGTATTCGTCATCTCGAAGCATTAAGCTTAGAACAAATCAAAGCAAAAATTAGTCGATAATAAGTTAACAACATTATAATAATTAAAATTATTTTTATACTATTACCTTATTCAACCCATTATAATTATTTTAAAAACATACCCTCATTTTATATGAAGAAAAAACAAAAGCTCTTTTGCACGCAAAAGGGCTTATTAAAAAGTTTTGAGGGAAGAGTTTGAGAGGGGAACTTTTTCAAAAGTTCTCCTCTCAAAAAAACATCAAATTCAAAAACCATAAGAAAAGCGAACTTTCTTAAAATTAGAAAATTCGCTTTTTATAGAGGACATGGGATATTTTATAAAAAAAGAAAATTATTTTTTATTATGGTCTCGCCACTCATCACGATATAATTTATAGGTTACAGAATCAGCTAAAGCTTGCCAACTTGCTTCTATAATATCATAAGAAACACCTACTGTTACCCATGCTCCATTTTGATCGGCACTTTCGATAAGAACACGAACAACAGACGCTGTACCACCACTTTTTTTCACTAAATCTTGTTGTGTATTGCTAAAAAGGTCAATTTCTTCATTTTCCTTTTTTTCTTGTCCAATGGTTAAAACACGTACTTTAAAATCGCGTAAACTAAGTTCTGCAATACGAGGATAAAAAGAAGATAAAGCCTTTCGTAAAGCAATATCCATAGCGTTTACAGGACCTTTGCCTGTTGCAGCTGTATGCTCTACAATACCCTCAACTTCTACTGCCACAGTAGCTTCTGCCATTGGACTACCATTTGCATTTTTTGTTTCTAATACACGTAAACTTTTAAGATTGAAAAAATCCCGTACACCACGTTGTGCAAGTTTTCTAAGTAAAAGCAATTCCATACTTGCTTCAGCAGCAGCATAATCATATCCAAGACTTGCTTTTGTTTTAAGTTCATGGAAAAGCCCTTTTACCACTGGTTCATCTTTATCTAAATGAAAACCAAAACGGCGTGCAAGACTAACAATGTTACTTCTACCTGCAAGCTCTGTAATAAGAACACGTTGGCTATTGCCTACTTGTTCTGGCATAATATGTTCATAAAGAGTGGAATCACGATTAATAGCACTTACATGCACGCCACCTTTATGAGCAAAAGCAGATTTTCCTACAAAAGCTTGACGAGCAAAAGGTTTCATATTCATTACTTCATACACATAAGCAGAAGTTGCTGTAAGATTATTGAGCATAGCCTTATCAGGTAAACAGCTTTTTCCAAGCTTTAACTCAATAACAGGAATAATGGAACAAAGATTTGCATTACCACATCGTTCGCCTACTCCATTCATAGTTCCTTGCACATGTATAGCACCAGCTTGCAATGCTGCAATACTATTAGCAACAGCAAGCTCACAATCATTGTGTGCATGAATACCAAACTTTGCTTGTGGTAATTCCTTTTTTAAGATTTGCACAATTTCTGTAACTTCAGAAGGCAAAGTTCCACCATTAGAATCACATAATACAAGCGTATCTGCACCTGCTTTATACGCATTTTTTAAAACAGCAAGAGCATATTCTTTATTCGCTTTATATCCATCAAAAAAATGTTCTGCGTCAAAAAATACTGTTTCAGCGTGTTGCTTTAAAAAAGCAACAGAATCATGAATAATCTCAAGATTTCTTTCAGGGCTTACACGCAACGCATCAAGAGCATGTTTTTCACTAGATTTACCAAAAATAGTTATAACAGGAACTTGTGCTGCAACCAAAGCCCGCATTGTAGGATCATCTTCTGCCTTATAATTAGCATGATGTGTACTACCAAAGGCTGCAATTTTAGTATTTTTCAAAGAATATTTTTTTATTTCTTCAAAAAATTCATTATCAACAGGATTAGCACCAGGCCAACCCCCTTCAATACATTGCACACCAAACTCATCAAGACGCAAAGCGATTTTGATTTTATCAGGTGTGCTTAATTGCACATCTTCACTTTGCGAGCCATCTCTTAAGCTTGTATCATAAATATAAAAATCCATTATATTATGCCATCAAGTCCAAAAGTAGTGTGTAAAGTTTGTACTGCCTTTTCAAGTTGATCTTCACGAACAATACAAGAAATTTTAATTTCAGATGTACTAATCATAAGAATATTAATATCTGCTTTATAAAGAGCTTCAAAAGCCATTGCAGCAACACCACTATGATTACGCATACCTACACCAATAACAGAAACTTTTGAAATTTCTCCATCGTACTCAACGCCTTCCCCACCAATTTCTTTACAAACTTGTTCAGATAAAGCTAAAGCACGTTTCAAATCTTTACGGGAAACAGTAAAAGTCATGTCTGTGATACCTTCACGGCTAGCTTTTTGCACAATCATATCCACTAAAATGTCATGTTCTGCTAAAGGTGCAAAAAGAGCAGCAGAAATACCTGGTTTATCTGGTATTCCCAAAACTGTTACTCTAACTTGGTCTCTGTCAAATGCAACACCAGAAACCATAACTGATTCCATCATAGATTCGTCCTCCTGCGTAACGAGTGTTCCTTCATCTTCACTAAATGTAGAGCGTACCCAAACAGGTACTTTATATTTTTTTGCAAACTCTACTGACCTAATTTGCAATACCTTAGCCCCCATAGATGCCATTTCTAACATTTCTTCATAGGTTACTTTAGGTATTTTTGTTGCCTTAGGAACTAAGCGAGGGTCAGTAGTATAAACACCGTCAACGTCAGTATAAATATGGCAATCAACAGATCCAAGTGCAGCTGCAATAGCAACAGCAGAAGTATCAGAACCACCACGACCTAAGGTTGTAATTCTATTTTCTGTGCTAACTCCCTGAAAGCCAGCCATAACAATAACATCATAATCTTCAAGTTGAGAACGAAAATAATCAGCTTGAATAGAAATAATACGAGCAGAGGTATGCGAAGTATCTGTAAGTATAGGTACTTGATACCCAACCATAGAACGAGCTTTTATTCCTTCATCATGTAAAAGCATGGTAAAAAGAGCTATGGACTCTTGCTCACCAGTAGCAAGAAGAACGTCAAGCTCTGCAGGAAGAGGCTCATCAGACCATTGATACGCCATTTCCAAAAGCTTATTGGTTTGTCCAGAGCGAGCAGATAAAACAACTACAACTTTATACCCCTCTGCCACTGCTTTTGTTACCTTTGCACGCACTTTTTTCATGCATTCAAGGTCAGCAACAGATGAACCACCAAATTTTTGAACCAATATTTTCATGCTTTTTCCTATATTGGCATAGATCAAACCATGCCGTATAAATTATTCAAAATAATTCCATAAAAACATTTAATTTCTTGTCTATTTCAATAAAAAACAATTTTGTAAATGTTTTTGTAATTCAGTTTCAAACTCACTAGCTATATCACCATGAGCAAAAACTGTTACTTGCCTTTTTTTTTCGCATAAGTTGTCTAAATTGTCCATATTTTCAAGAGAACTTTTTTTGACATTTTTATCATTTAATAATTTTAAACAAATGTCTAAACGATTTTTTACCCTAACTTCAAGACTTAGCCTCTCTGGCCACTCAATTAACAAGACAATTTTTTTTCCTAAATTTTGCAATTCTTCTGGAAGTTCACATTCATTTGACAAACGATAAAGATCGGCATGATATACTTCAGGCTTAGTAGGATATTCATGGCATAAGGTAAAACTTGGACTTGCTATTTCAGCATTTTCTGCATTTGGTAATGAACCAACAAAAGAACGTGTTAATGTTGTTTTTCCTACACCCATTTCGCCAAAAAGATATATTGTATTTACAAGCTTACCTTTTTCTTGTTGTATTAATAATGTTTTTGCTAAGGCTTTTCCAAAATTTTCCGTATCTTCTAATGTTTCTAATATTATTTCCATACTAAAACCTTTAAAAACTCGTTTATACTATTATCTAATTATAATTTATTATATTTGAAATATTTTTATTATAGATTATTTATAAGAAAATTAATCTTTAAACTAGAATGAAAAAAAAGCAAAGGGAATAAATCCTCTTTTACTTTCTTTTTTATAGAAAGCAAGAAACTTATTCCCTTATCATATTATAATAATTACAAAATTATTTATTCATAATTATT
>JAHHTE010000035.1 GCA_020024815.1 Mailhella sp. | reverse complement strand
TTCATTTATAGATATAACATAAATAGATATTTGAAAAAAGCAAGAAAAATTCACTTGACGAAGTAAAAAAAATAAGGCAAAAAATACAAAGTTTTTATATGTATGAAGAGGAATAGTGCAACAAAACGAACTTTTGGCAATTTTTGAAGAGTTAGCACCAACGGCTCTTGCCGCTCCTTGGGATAATTCAGGCTTACAAATTGCATCGGAACGTAAAGAAATAAAGCATATTGCTGTTTCTTTAGATCCAAGCCTTGAATCGGTCCAAACAGCCCTAAATATTGAGGCAGACTTAATCTATACCCATCACCCGATTTTACTTTCTCCTAAATATCTCAATAACTTAGAAGATAATTACTTTAAAACGGTATCACTTTTAATTAAAAATGATATTTCTTTATATTCAGCTCATACTAATTTAGATAGTATGCCCATTGCTTTTTGGCTTGCTGATGAATTAAATTTAATAGAAAGAGAAATATTAGAACCAACAGGAACAATCAATGAAGTAAAACATGGTATTGGTATTTGTGGAAAATTAACAAAACCACTTGCAAAAAATGAATTTATGCAAAAAATTTGTTCTTTGATCCCCCACTCAAGACCTTTTTTTCAATTAGGAAATTTACCTGATACTATAAAAAGTATTGCTATTTGTGGAGGTTCAGGCTCTTCTCTTTTAGAAGAAGCAAAAAATTTCGGTGCTGACTGTCTTATTACTGGTGATACAAAATACCATACTGCACTTGATTTAACCCAAGAAGTTAAACCTTTTGCGATTATTGACGTTGGACATCATAGCCTTGAAGAAGAAATGATGCGTCGCTTTTGCAAAATCTTAGAACAAAGATTACCAGAACTTCGTATTACTTTTATAAAATCACATGATCCTTTTATCCAAATTATGGAGTAAATTATGAGTTTATATCTTGACCAAATTAAACAATTAGTTGAATTACAACACGTTGATGATCAAATTCACGATGTAAAAAAAGAACTTGAAGAAGCACCATTACAAGTTGAAGCATTAAAAGAACGCTTTGAAGAAGAAGAAGCAAAAATTGCTAAAATTAATGACAAGTTACAACATATGCGTGAACAACAAAAACGTCTTGATATGGACTTAGAAGATGAAACAAGTCGTTTGAAAAAAAGTAAAAGTAAACTCATGCAAGTTAGCAATAATAAAGAGTTTCAAGCTATGTCCCGTGAAATGGATAATATGGAACGTACAACAAAAAGCTTTGAAGAAGAAAGAATTACTTTAAGAGAAGAAATTGCATCACAGGAAGAAGCACTCCATGAAGTTGAAACTATTCGTGATGAATTAAAAATTGACCTTGCTACAAAAGAAGCAAGCCTTAAAGAACGTATTGCAACTGCAAATGATGAACTTGGAAAACTCAATAGAATACGCCGTGATACAGGTAATGATGTACCTGAACGTATCTTAGAACGTTATGAATTTATCCGTCGTCGTCTTGAACACCCTGTTATTGTGCCTGTAAAAAATAGTATTTGTACTGGCTGTAATATTGCTATTCCACCACAAACTTTTATTGAAATCCAACGTGGTCAACAAATTTGGAGTTGCCCAAACTGCCAACGTTTAATTTACTGGGCTGAACATTTCCAAGATACACACCAACAAGCTAAAAAAGCTCAACAAGAAAAACCAATGGTATTTGCTGAAGATTTAAATCTTGGTGGTGATTCTGGTAATTTCTAAATTTGTATTATATAAGATTAGCATACTCTTATATCATATTGATTATAAATAAAAATATAAAAAAGGGGAATTATTTCCCCTATATTTACATACTTTGAGTTGGGCAGACTGTCGCTGCATATCGTATGATATGGGGAGGAAAGTCCGGGCTTCATAGGGCAGAGTGCTGGGTAACGCCCAGAAAGAGTGATCTTTGGCAAGCGCAACAGAAAGCAGACCGCCATTTATGGTAAGGGTGAAACGGTGGTGTAAGAGACCACCAGTTATTGTGGTAACACAGTAAGCTAGGCAAGCCCCACTCGAAGCAAGACCAAATAGGAAAACCGATTTGCCCAATCTATGGTTTTCGGGTAGGTTGCTTGAGGGTAATGGTAACATTACTCCTAGAGGAATGACAGTAACACATTGTGTAACAGAACCCGGCTTATGCCTGACTCAAAGTTATGAATATAAAAAATTATGCAATTATTTTAGCGGCTGGAAGTGGTAGCCGCATGGGGCTTGAAACCAAAAAACAATTTTTGCTATATAATGGCAAAGAAATTTGGTGGCATAGCTTTGAAAAATTTTACCACTCCCCTTTTATTCATGGTATTATTCTTGTTTTTCCTAATAACGAACAAGAATTTCAAAATGCGACTGAAAAAGCACAAGAATATATACAAGAAAATAACTATTCAATTCCAGTACATTTTGTTAAAGGTGGAGAATTACGGCAAGATAGTGTATATGAAGCCTTACAAGTTGTACCAAAAGATACACAATATATTCTTATCCATGACAGTGCTAGACCTTTCTTTTCTCCTACGCTTATAACCAATCTCCTTGAAAACTTATCAGAAAAGAAAAAAGCTATTATCCCTTCCCTTGCTTTAACAGATACAATAAAAGAATTTGCCATTAATAATAAACTTGAACGTATTGCTACCAATACCCCAAGCAGAAATTTTTTGCGTTCAGTACAAACACCTCAAGCTTTTCATTTTAATACACTTTTTCAAGCACATAAAAATCTCAAAGCTGAAAATAAAACTTTTACTGATGATGCTATGCTTATGGAAGAAATTGGCGAAATTGTTTACCTTATTGACGGCAATCCCCATAATCATAAAATAACAACTAAACAAGATTTATCTTTATTAAAACCTATGCAAGAAACATATATTCCTATTTCTGGTTATGGTTATGATGTTCATAAATATCAAGGTGATAGACCACTTATTTTAGGTGGTGTTGAAATCAATACAGATATAAAAATAACTGCCCATTCTGATGGTGATGTTTTAACCCATGCATTGATGGACGCTCTTATTTCCTGTATGGCTGATGGAGATATTGGACATTATTTTCCTGATACAGATAAACAATATGAAAATATTTCTTCCCTTATTCTTTTAGATAAGGTTTTAACAAAATGGAAAAATTCGTCATTAACCCTTTGTCATGTTGATTTAACTATTATTTGTCAAAAACCTAAAATTGCTCCGTATGTATCTCAAATCAAAAAAAATATGTGTCGCCTTCTGCAATTATCAGAATCACAAGTAAATGTAAAAGCAACAACAGAAGAAGGCTTAGGTTTTACAGGACAATTACAAGGAATAAAAGCCGTAGCACTTGTTAGTGCCATAAAAAAACAAAAAGCAGAATAATGGAACTATCCCATGCATGAAAAAAGATTAGGTATAATTGCAGGTGGTGGACAATTCCCTGAATTAATAGCTAAAGAAGCTAAAAAACAAGGATACTATATTGCCATTTGTGGTTTTATAAATAATACAGATGAAAGCCTTAAAAATTTCTGTGATGATTTCCAAATTTTAGCATTAGGACAACTCAATAAACTTATTAATTTTTACAAACAAAATGCCATTACTGAAATTTGCTTTGCTGGCTCTATAAATAAACCCAAAGCATTAGACATTCGCCCTGATATGCGAGCAACAAAACTAATATTTAGTTTAAAAACAAAAGGCGATGATGTACTTTTACGTGCTATTATTGGAGAATTTGAAAAAGAAGGGTTTACAGCCATTTCTGCTTCACATTTTTTACCTGATTTAAAAGCTCCACAAGGAATTTTAACAAACAATAAAATTCCACCAGAAATTCAAGAAGATATGCAATACGGCTTTCCTATTGCTAAAAATATGGGAAGTTATGATATAGGTCAATGTCTTATTGTAAAAAATGGAATGGTGATTGCCGTAGAATGTTTAGAAGGAACTGATGCAACACTAAAGCGAGCTTTTGAATTGGCAGGAAAAAACTGTGTTGCAATAAAAGTTGTTAAACCAAATCAAGACGAACGCATTGATTTACCCTCTATTGGTTTAAAAACCATTGAAAATCTTATTGAATATAATTATGCAGGACTTGCCATAGAAGCCAATAAAACACTTTTTTTTGACCGAGAAAAAGCCCTTGCTTTAGCCAATAAACATAAACTTCATATTATTGCATTATAAAATGAAAAAACTTAATCCACTATATCTTATCTATATTTTAAGTTTTATTGTATCACATGGAGTACCTGGTATTATTCCTTTATTACCAACCTTACGTGATCATTTTCAACTCAATGCTGCAGAAATAAGTAGTGCTATGGCATATTTTTCTTATGCTGCACTTGTAGCAACACCAATTAGTGGCTATTTATATAAAAAAATTTCAAAAACATGGTTTATTACCATTCTTGTAGCTTTTTATTTTGCTGGTGCTATTGGTACAATTTCTGTAACAACTTATGAAGATTTTTTATTTTTTAGAATAATACAAGGCATTGGTTCTGGGGGAATAAATATTCTTATGACTATTTTACCCAGTGAATATTTTAAAGGAGCTGACCGTGCCAAAATTATGGGAAAAGCTTTTGCTTTTTGTGCATTAGGATTAACTATTTTGCCTCCATTGTCTGGTTTTCTAGGACATTATTCATGGAAACTTTCTCTTTTTATTTTGCAAATACCTTCCCTTATTACTTTACTTATTCTTGCTTTTACCGATTTAACACCTAAATTTGAACTTCCCCAACATGCTGTCAATTATAGAGAATTAAAACTCATTTTACTTAGTCCCGAAGCTCTTGCTCTTTTTACAACCATCTTTTTTATTGGTGGTATTGATATGGCAATGCCAAGCCTTTTTTCTCTATATTCCAACCAAACCTTTAACTTTTCAACTTCTACAATAGGTATTATTTATTCTATTGGTAGTATAGGTATGACTGTTGGCTCAACATACATTTTAGGAAGAATGCTTAAAAGTACCAATTTCCCTTATCTTTATATTGGTTATGGAATATTAAATACTTTTATGTATATTTTTTACACTGATTTCTCAGGCTTTAGCTTTATTATTCTTTTCTTTTTCTATTTTATGCTTTCTGGTCTTACAATTCCATTTATCAATTACAGTATTTCTACTATAATGCCTTCCTCTGTTATAATTATTGGTTTAACACTTAGCATGACTCTTTTTAGAGCAGGACAAGGCTTTTTAACTGCATTTTTTGCTGATATAAAAGTAAATTATGGCTTTCAAATTGCCTTTTGGAGTATTGGTTTTCTCTATGCTCTTACTATTTTCATTATTTTCATATATCTAAAAATATTAAGACATCGTTTTGAATGTCGTAGTTGCGATTAACAAAAACTATTATTTTTAATTAGTTTTTTTATTGAGAGGGGAACTTTTTCAAAAATTCCCCTCTCAAACTCTCCCCTCAAAACTTTTTAATCCAAAAACTCTTTTGCGTGCAAAAGAGTTTTTGCTTTTCCACACCATTAAACACATAACTAACATTTATTTTTGAGAAAAAAGACGTTGTATCAACACATAACATAGGCACATTTATTGAAATTTATTTCAATAAATGTACCTGATTGAGGGGGTGTGGGGGAAATCATTTCCCCCACAAAAAAAAACAAAAAAATTTTATCGTACTATCCAATTTTTTGAAGTATGAACCTTATCTTCTGCATCAATAATAAAACAGGATAAATTTACTTGCTCAACATAAGAAAGAGCTGTTTCAATAGACATACAAGAAATTGCTGTTGCATAGGCATCAGCTTCCATTGCTGTATTTGCTAAAACAGAAACACTTTTCACTAAAGGACTTATATTTTCTTCTAAACTTGCTAATGATATTTTTTTCTCATTATTATCTTGAGATAGATATGGTAAAATAATATGATGATAATTATTACCAAAGTTTTTTTCATAATTACCAGAGGTTGCTAATGCACCTCGCATTAATGTAAATACAGCAGGATAATTTCCTTTTTTATAAGGATCCTCAATGGCAACTCGCCATGATTTTTCTTGTCCTTTTTCTAAACTTTTCATACCTCGTATTCTAATATCTCCACCAGCATTTATTAAATAATTTACTATACCATGCTGTTCAAAAAGTTCTCCAACTGCATCAACAATAAAACCTTTTGCAATAGCATCTAAAGTAATTTTTGTATCATCATTTGCTAAACATATATTTTTTTCTGAAAGTTGAATAGATTTTTCTTGAATACACTGAAAACATTGAACTAAATCTTTTTTTGAAATATTTTTATGTGTTTCTAAATATTCCAAAACAGGCAAAACAGAGGCATTAAAAGCTCCAAAAGTCTTTTCTTCTACTTTATTTGCTTGTTCCAACACAAAAGAAAATTCTTGTGGGAAATCTTGTATTTTTCCTTGTGCATTTAATACTGAAAGTAAACTTGAACTATCATGCCGTGAAAATAATAATTCAAGATTATCAATTAATGCAAAAGCTTTTTCCAATACCATTAAAGCTAAATCTTCACTTTCTGCTAAACATTGCAAATTTACAAAAGTACCCATTTTAACTTCTGTTTTAGTAACTAAAATACATGGTAACATATTTTTTTTCTGAGTTTGTTTAGTAAAAAAAGATAAGATTCTCTTCATTAGCAGTACCTTTAATAATTTTAATAAAAAATAGAGAATGATTATAACTTATTCTTTTGAGAGAAATACTTTTGAAAAAATTCCCCTCTTAAACGCTTCCCTCAAAATTTTTGATACAAAAGTCTTTTATTCAATACCGATTGCTCTTCATTTTACAATTAACTAAATAAAAAATTTTTATTTTCTTTATGAGAAGAATAACATAACTAATGTCATGTAAATAACATTTCATAACCTTAATGTATTCTATTAGTAATAAATATTATTGAATACATTCTATTTTGCTATATTACTTAGCAAGAACATAGTATATATCATTATTACATAATAATGTAGGGGAAAAATATACATTTCTCCCCTACAATAAATTATCACAAAAAATTAGTTTAATACTATTTTTTATTAATAATTATAATAGATTATGCAGTAACTTCTTCTTTTTTCTCTACTTTTTCTGCGGGTTTTTCTGTTTTAACTTCTGTATTATTTTCAGTTGCTTTATTTTCTGTTTTTACTTCCTCTTTTGTTTCAGGTTTTGCGTCTTTTAATTCACTCATTTTATTAAGCAAACAATCTTTTTCACGCAAATTACGTAAAATCTTACGAGGACAAGCACTTACACAAGCCATATCGCAATCAGGTCCATACGCTAAGCACATTTTTTGATCAATAGTAATTCGATTATTGACAAAACTAATAGCATTAGCAGGACAAGTTTTTATACATTTACTACATTGAATACAACCAGCTTCACAAACGTCCATAACAGCACGTAGTTTATCTTGTGTTGAACAACGTATAGCAACTCTTGCACGTCTTGGAATAAGTTCAAGAATATTACGAGGGCAAGCTTGTGTACATTTTCCGCAACCTGTACAAAGATTTTCGCGAACACGAACAATATTATCTTGTATATATAATGCGTCAAAAGGACAAGTTACAACGCAGTCTCCAAAACCCAAACAAGAAAAAGCACATACATCAGAACCTTGTGCTAGTGTTGCTGCAGCCGCACAAGAAGGCATACCTTGATAACTATATCTTTTTTGAACCTTACCAGATATTTTATCACAACGTCTAAAAGAAATAAGAGGATCAGATTCCGTTACTGCCTTACCTGTTAATTGCCCGACAGCTGCTGCAACATCTTTACCACCAGCAACACAAAGATTTGCTGCAATAGTAGGAATATTAACAACAGCAATGGCATAGCCTTCACAACCAGCATAACCGCAACCACCGCAGTTTGCGCCAGGTAAAGCCTCAAGTACAGCTTCTACTTTTGGATCTTCTTCTACATAAAAAACCTTAGAAGCAATACCCAAAACAACTGCAACAGCAAGACCAAGACCAGCCAAAATTAAAATAGATGTCATAACCATAATAATTATCCCTGTCCTTGTTTGCTAAATCATGCCTTTAAAAGCCATAAATGCTAGTGCCATAATCCCTGCCATAACAAGAGAAATAGGTGTTCCTGCCATTGCTTTAGGTACACGTAATGTTTCTAAACGTTCACGAATACCAGCCATAAGAAGTAATGCTAATAAGAAACCAACCCCAGAAGCACAAGAATATAATGCACCAGTTAAAAGGTCATATTTTTCTCTTTGCACAACAAGAGTTGCCCCCATAACCGCACAGTTAGTAGTAATAAGAGGTAAGAAAATACCGAGTGCAGAATAAAGAGGAGGTACAGCTTTTTTCAAAAACATTTCCACAAATTGCACCAATGATGCAATAATCAAAATGAAAACTAATGTTTGTAAATACGTTACATTTAAAGGCACTAAAATATATTTTTGAGTAAGCCAAGTAAAAACAGTAGCCATAATTATAACGAAAATTACAGCTCCTCCCATACCAAGAGCAACACCTTTTTCTTTAGAACAACCAACATAAGGGCAGTTACCAAGGTTTTGGCTCAAAACTATATTATTAACAAAAATGGCTGAAATAAAAAGTTCAAAAATACTCATATTAACTCCCTACTAAGCTGAAGCATTGCCTCTAGAGCAAGCTGTGCAACCTCCACATACTGAACAAGCAGAACCAACATTCTTTTTATCAAGTCCTCTTCTACGATTTTGAACTTTTGATAAATAGTTCATAAATCCTAAAATAACGCCAAGACAAATAAATGCACCAGGAGCTTCAACCATTATATGAAATGGTTCAAAACTTTCACCAAAAAGTGAATAACCAAAAATTGAACCAGCACCTAAAATTTCACGAACAGAACCAAGAAATGTCAAAGATAATGTAAAACCAATACCCATTCCAAGTCCATCAGCAATAGAAAGATATACTGGATTTTTTGCTGCAAAAGCTTCTGCACGACCCAAAATAATGCAGTTTACAACAATAAGAGGTACGAAAATACCAAGTTGTTGATATAATGGATATGCATACGCTTGCATCAAAAGCTCAACAGCAACAACTAAGGTTGCAGCAATAATAATAAAACACGCAATTCTTACTTTTTTAGGGATAATATCACGTACAAGTGAAACAATCATATTTGAAAGCACAAGCACGAATAATACAGCTAAGCCCATGCCAAGTCCATTATTTGCATTCTTGGTAATAGCAAGAACAGGACAAAGACCTAACAATAACCTAAAAGGAGGTAACTCATTCCACAGACCTTTGGTGAATTCCTTGAAAAAACTCATTTTTTGCTCCACTATTCCAAGTTTTAATAATTTCATCTTTTAATGCTTTGTAATCTTTACTAGCATTATTTATTGCCACAACAGTTCCATTTGAAGAAACAGTTGCACCAGAAATAGCATCTATTTCTCCACCTTGATTTTTCAATGCTACGGTGCAAGGTTTTCCTTTAAATTGTTTAATAAAACCTTCTTCTGATACACGGCTTCCAAGTCCAGGAGTTTCTTTATGAGTAGTAATATCAATAGTTACTAATGTATCATCTTGCACATTATACCCAACCATTACCCCAATATCACCACCATAACCTTGTCCAAAGCCTTCAATAGCAACACCAAAAAGTTTACCATCAACTATTGCAGGAAAAACATTAACTTTTTTTCCATCACCAAGAATAAAACTTTTTCTGTCATCAATAGGATTATTTTCTACATTTTTAAAAACATTTAAAATTGCAGGACCTTGAACATAGGTAAGTAATTGATTTTCAATAGGAACAACTGTACTCATTTTAAGGTATGATAAAACAAAACCTGCCACAGCACAAAGCACAGAAAGAACACTTACCATTTTGAATATACTTTTCATTGCTTTACTCCAAAAGGTTTTGGTTGAATCATATCAAAATAAGGACTAAGCAAATTAATAAGCATAACAGCAAAAGGAGCACCATCAGTATATATGCCGTATGTCCGAATAATAATAACAAGCATTCCACCACATAAACCATATAAAATCATACCAAGAGGTCTATCAGGTGCACCAGAAAATTCTGTTGCTAAAAAGAATGCACAAAAAAGTGTTGAACCAGTAAGAATGTGATAAACAGGGTTTGCATATAATTCAGGGTTTACCATATTTAAAATACCACCCAAGAAAAGCACCCCAAAAACAAAGGAAACAACAATCTCAAGGCGAATAACACCGCGAGCTAAAAGATATATTCCACCCAAAATAATACCTAAATTTTGAGCAGCACCTAATGCTCCTATTTGTTTTCCTAAAAGTAATTCACTAAAATGAATACTTGCTTCAACGTTAGCTGGTCCAAAATATTTTAAGCGTACAAGTGGGTCAATAAAGTCTGTTTGCAAAAGCATTGCATTTGGATCCATATAAATTGGAAAAGAAACAAATATCATTGCCCAACCAACAACAACTGTACAAACAGGGTTTGCCCCATATCCACCAAAAGCCATTTTACCAAAGGTAATAGCACAAAAAGCACCAATTATAACAAGCCAATAAGGTGCTGTTGCAGGAAGTAAACAAGCAAGTAACATACCAGAAACAAATGCTGTACCATCTGTTAATGTAGAACTTCTTCCCATTACTTTATTCCAAAATTCTTCAGTAAGCATTGAAACAAAGCAAGATAATGCAACAACCCCAAGCACAGGTAATCCCCAATGCCAAAAAGCCATAATTAGCACTAAAGCTAATGCAATCACAGTATGAATACTATTTCCACGAACTGTCCGCCCGCAATGCCAAAAAGGGGCTGCACTCATCGAAAAGAGTATTTTTTTATCCATATTACTCATAACAAACTCATCTTTTTAGCATTTATTTATTTTCTTCCCATACAAATTCATGCATTTGCTTTATTTTTGCATTTGCAAGACGAATGTATTGAAGAACAGGACGGCGAGCTATACAAACATATCCACAAAGACCACATTCAACACAGCTTGTGCTATGTTCTACATAACATGCATTATAATTTGCAAATTCTGCATAACGGCTTAGTGTACTTGGATTTAATCTTGCTGGACAAACTTGGATACAAGCACCACAGTTAATACAAGGACTATGGCCTTCCATAGGAGGAACAGCACCAGATTCTACAACAAATAGCCCTGTTGTTCCTTTTGTAATACTTCTATCAAGTCTATCTAAACATTCTCCACGAAGTGGACCACCACGTAAAATAGTATCTCCATCTTGTAAATCTATGCCAGCATAATCAAGAAGTTGCCCTATCCACATACCATTTTTAACAATGTAGTTAGCCCATTTTGTTTGAGAACCAACAGTAATAACAGTTTCCATAAGAGGTAAACCTGTTGTTCCTACTCGTCCTAAGCTCCAAATATTGTGCAAACCAACCACACCAACATCTTCAGGGTTTTCTTTTTTAGTTATTTCTTTAACTAAAAGAGCGTTTACGCTTTTTGGATATTCAGGTTCAACATGAATAACATCAATATTATCATAAGATACTTGCATACCTTTTGGCACAACAAGTACAATGCGATCAGCTTTTGATAAACGTTTATGTAATTCAATACCTGCATGTAAATTTTGTCCATTAGAGCATAACATAGGTTCTGCCCATGTTACACCTGGATCAGGATTTAATCCATTAATATAAAGAGTTTTTACATCTTGTCCTAATGATTTTGTATTAACACCCATTTGCTTTAGTTGCAAAATAAGCTCATCACCTGTTTTTCCTTCTTCTAAAATATTTATTGGCTCAACATGTGGTAAACTTTCATCAGGTTCACAAGCATTAATAAAAATACTTCTATGATTTATTTCAGAAATTTCTCCATACATAGGAGAATGTAAATCCCCTTTTCCAATAGATGGGTGTGTAGCTAAAAGCATACCAGGATACACTTTTGATTTTTTCTTTAACCCATCAACAAGATCAAAACCTTCTCGATTCAAACGAGCTTTTACTGGCTCTGGTCCTTCAATAAAAGGTCTTCTTTCATTGTATACCAAGCGAAAACGAGGATCATTTAAAATTTGGAAACGCTGCCTCATAATAACTCACTCTTTTATTTTTTACATTACTTTGTGTGGCATTGGTTACATTTATCACTGCCATAAGGTCCAGCACCAACACTTTCATGGCACCCCATGCATAAATCATGGAATGATTGCATTCTATTTTTAACAAGTTCTTGAGGCTCTTTTGTGCCATGACAAGAAGAACATTTTGCAAAAGTTGGATTCATAGTAAAATCACCTTTTTTAGCAAGTTCTTTTCTTGTATCAAGTTCATCATGACATTTATTGCATGATTTAAGCCCTTCATCAAACCAATCTTGGTGACAATCAGCACATTTAGCATGCACAGCATCTTTCAATGAAATTTCTGCCCCATCAAAATGGCAATTATTACAATTCATTGGTTCTGCTTCAATATCTTCACCATGATGACAAGATTGACAATCTAAACCATACTCTTCACTGTGTTTATCATGTCCCCAATCTTTTTGAACATATTCAAGATGATGACAGGTTAAACAGGCTTTTTTGTCTGTAACAATAGAAGTATCATGGTATGGCATATTGCCAAGTGGTTTTGTACCATCTCCATCTTTTCCAATTTCGGCAAGTTCTGCATTAGTTGGAATAGCTCCATGACATACGCCACATTTTAACACACCTTTTTGTGGGTCAGAGCTTTCGTGGTGACAGTCTACACAGTCAAAGCCATAATTTTCCGCATGCATTTTATGGGAAAAAATAACTTTTCCACCTATGTTTTCAAGAAGAACACGAGTTGGTACTTCTTCCTTCTCAGAAGGCATTACGTAAACACCAACACTTATTATTCCAAGAATACATAAGACTGATACAATAAGTTTATTTTTCAAAAGACCCTCCTCTCGCACTCTTCAAATGCAACTTGTCTTTTTAAAAACATAGTAATTTTTTATTTCATTTTATCATCAAATTGCTTAGATTATCACCTAACTTATTGATATATAAAATAATACTTCTATTATCATGCTACACATCATAGCAAAAAAAAATGCTATGTAAATGGGTTGATACATTTTTTGTAAATTATTTTTTTCACAAAATAAATCTTATTGATTTCTTTTGATATTTTTTTTAATATTTGTCAAAATAAAATTATATTATAAAAAAATATATTTTTGAGGCATACATGACAAAAATAAAAGAGACATATATTTGCACTAATTGTGGGGCAGAATCCTTACAGTGGAAAGGACAATGCCCTATTTGTAAGGAGTGGAATTGCCTTGAAGCAACAACAGTAAAAAAAGTAACTAAAAAGACAGGTTCAAAACTAATAAAACCTAGCAAAGCCATAGCTTTGCAAGACGTAAGTTTAGATAATCACGAGTGTTTTGGTTGTGGTCTTGAAGCTCTTGATAAAGTGCTAGGTAATGGCTTTGTTCCTGGATCTGCAATCTTGGTTGGAGGTGAACCAGGCATAGGAAAATCAACACTTTTGCTACAATTAGCAGGTGCTGTTGCTTCAGGAAATTATATTATTAATGATGTATGCATTAATAAGCAAAATCCCCATATTGTTCTCTATGCAAGTGGAGAGGAATCACTACCACAAATCAAAGCAAGAGCCGAGAGACTTGGTGTATTACATGAAAATCTTCTTGCCCTTTCCACAAGTAGAACACAAGATATTATTGATATTGTAGAAACACAAGCCCCTGATCTTTTAATTGTTGACTCAATTCAAACTGTTAGTTCTGATATGGCAGAAGGGTTACCAGGAAATGTGAGCCAAGTAAAAGCATGTGCAACTGAACTTGTAGAAGTTTGCAAAAAAAATAACACTGCCCTTATTCTTGTTGGACACGTTACTAAAGAAGGTGATTTAGCAGGACCACGCTTACTTGAACATCTTGTAGATACTGTTATTTCTTTAGAAGGTGATAGAAAACAAGTTTTTCGTTTATTACGAGTTCTTAAAAATCGTTTTGGACCAAACCAAGAATTGCTTGTTTTTCAAATGAAACAAAAAGGACTTTCTGTTGTGGAAGATCCTTCAACATTCTTTTTAGGAGCTAGAGATTCCACCCTATCAGGTACAGCTATTGTTATGGCAGTTGATGGACAAAGACCTTTTGCTGTTGAAATACAAGCACTTGTAACTAAAAGTTACCTTAGTATTCCACGTAGAACAGGATTAGGTTTTGACGTTAATAGATTACATTTATTGTTAGCTGTATTAGAAAAACGCTTGAGGTTAAATTTTGGACAAGTGGATATTTATGCAAAAGTTGGTGGTGGAATGCGTTTACAAGAACCAGGATTAGATCTTGCATTAGTTGCTGCAATTATGTCTTCTTTTTATGATATTCCTTTACCAGAACGAGCTGTTTTTTGGGGTGAAGTAGATTTAAACGGACAAATTCGTCCTGTTTCTGCCCATGATATACGATTCACACAAGCAACAAAACTTGGTTATTCTCCAATTTTTTGCCCATTAGAAGAAAAATCTCCTTTTCATGTAAAAACAATTGCAGAATTACAAAATAAACTTTTCCGAAAATAATACTTATTAGAGGATATTATTAAATT
>JAHHTE010000034.1 GCA_020024815.1 Mailhella sp. | reverse complement strand
ATACAATACTGTATTTTCAAATTTTTCACACTTGCCTAACCTCACTAATTTGAAAATATATTATAATACTTACTAGTTATAATATATTTAAAGTGAGAAAAAACAAACTCTTTTTTGTACACAAAAGAGAGTTTGGATTAAAAAGTTTTGAAGGGAGAGTTTGAGAGGGGAAACTTTTTCAAAAATTCCCCTCTCAAAAAAAAATAAAAATAGAAGCTAATTATTATGCAAAACACACGTTCTCTTGCTCTTGAAATACTTTTACAAAAAACAAATACTGTTCCTTTTCCTTTACTTTTGGAAAAAGCCTATAAAAAGTTAAAAGAACATGAACACATAAAACAAGAAAAAGCTTTTCTTATGGCACTTTGTTATGGTGTTTTGCGTTATCAAGGTATCATTAACGCATTACTTATACCCTATCAAAAACAAAAAAATTCTTCTTTTTTTGAAACAAATTTAAGCCTTGCTTTGTTTGAACTTTTTTTTCTTCAAAAAAAACAAGACCATGCAATATTAAATGAATATGTTGAAATTCTCAAAAAAAAAGAAGGACAAAAAAAAGCAAATGTTCTTAATGCCATATTAAGAGCTATGCTAAAAGATAAAGAAACATTAGAACAACAAATTCAAAATCTTACACAAAAAATTCAAACAAAAATTGCTCCTAATCAAATTCCAAGTAAAAAAAATCTTCGTCAATTACATAACGTAGCTGATTTAGCACCTATTTTTACACAAGAACTTGATCCACTTTTTTATCAACAAATTATAGAAGAAAGTTTTTATACCCCAAAACCAAGTTTTAGGATTAATACACAAAAAACAAAAGAATTACCTTCTTTTATACAATCACTTAGTACAAGTATTTTTTTCTGTGAAGAGCAAGAAACAATTCAGTTAAAAGACCTTGAGGAACAAGGCTGTATTTCCAGACAAGGCGTAAGCTCTGCTCTACTTACCGAAGAATTAGCAAACTTTTACCATGCACAAGACTTAAAAAATGGTGTTTGGGATATGTGTTGCGGACGAGGGGGAAAGAGTTTAGGTTTATTAGAAAAAAATATTCCTGTTCTTTTTGCCACTGAACCCAATGCACAAAGGATACAAGATTTTCAAAACCAATTACAACGCTTATCCTTAAAAGAACCATATATAAAACAAGGTCTTGCACAAGATATTGCTATTAATTTTCCCCCAAGCATAGAAAAAAATTTTTCTCTGCTTTTACTTGATAGCCCTTGCTCTACATCAGGAACAATCGCAAGAAATCCAGAAGTAAAATATAGAATAACACAAGAAAATTTAACACAAATTCTTCAAACACAACAAGAACTTTTAGAAACAGCTTGGAATATCTTAGAAGAAAATTCTTTTCTTTGCTATTGCACTTGTTCTCTTTTTCAAAAAGAAGATAAAGTACAAATCCAAACATTTTTAAAAAAACATAAAAATGCACAGTGTCTTTTTGAAAAATACCTTATTCCCTCAAATCTTGACCCAAAACTCAAAGGACATGATATTTTATTTTACGCTATACTGCAAAAAACAGTATAACTTTTAACTCACAAAAAAAAATTGATAAAAAATAAAAATATTATTTTATTCAATCAAAAAAGAATATTTTCTTTCAAACAGCAAAAAATTAAACTTTTCCCTTGACCAATACTAATTTTGGTCTTAATTTTAATTGTTTAGTATATAATTTTATTTAACGTTTTAACTTTTATTATACTGGATTACTATTATGTCTCAAATTGATAGTGCCGAACTTGAAGAAATTTTCTTAGAATACGAAGTTCTTACAGCACAAATTGATAAACTTTTTGCTGATGTGCAAGGTAAATATCCACAAGAAGTTGCTTGCACAAAAACTTGTAGTGATTGTTGCCATGCCCTTTTTGATTTATCTCTTGTTGAAGCTATGGCAATTAACCGTGCTTTTAATGATAAATATAACTTTGGTGGAGAACGTTCTCTTATTTTAGAAAGAGCTAGTGAAGCAGATAGAACACTTACTCGTTTAAAATACCACTATTTTAAAGACGCACAAAAAGGCCTTAGTGATGAAGAAATTATGTTAAAAGCTGCGTCCGAAAAAGTACGATGTCCATTGCTTGGTGATGATAATCTTTGTGTTTTATATGAACACCGTCCTATTACTTGTCGTATTTATGGCGTTCCTACTGCCATTCATGGTAAAGGCCATGTATGTGGAAAATGTAATTTTGGCAAAGGGGGACAATACCCAACATTACAACTAGATAGAATTCAAGATCGTTTAGCTGTAATGAGCCATAAAATAGTAAAAGTTTTAGGTTCTAAATATAAAGAACTTCATCATGTATATGTTCCTGTTTCTATGGCACTAATTAATAAATATGATAATACATATTTAGGTTTGAAAACAGAAGAAAAACCTAAGAAAAAAATGAAATCTCCTTTGGAATAGTAGGTATAATATGAGTTTAAATATTCCTGCTTCTGTTTATCGTGATAGCACCCCCCCGGAGCTTACCGAAGAACAAGAAGCATTAAAAAAAGATTTATATGAAAAAATTTCTCCTCGCCGTAGAAAATTTATTGATAAAATTGGGTATGAAAACTGGGATCCATTTCCAAAACCTAATGACCCTATGGAAGTGAGAAAAGATATTTCCAAAAGAACTACACAAGAGCTTATTCGTGAGTTCTTTCAATCTCGTCCTAAAGAAGAAAACCAAAGTAATGCCTATCGCCAAGCAGCTCTTGAATTAGCTCTTGGAATTATCAACAAAGATGAGAAATTTTTAGGCTATTTTGATTTTGCTATTTGGTATTACAATCTTCTTGAAAAAGAAGGTTTTATGGACGAAAATAAAAAGTAATATAAAGGAATAACTATGAAAGACCGTTACGATTCTTTAGATGAATATATCAAAGATTTACAACAAGAAATTTCTGAAAGTGATAACTGTGCTAATCACTATTACCAATTAGGTATGGCTATGCTTGCAAAGCATGATTACATGGAAGCAGAAGACGCATTTTTAAATGCTGTTCGCCTTTCACCTCGCCTTGCTGAAGGTTTTGTGCAACTTGGTGGTTTATGTTTACAACGTGGTGATTATGAAGGTTGTCTTCGTTATAATACTGAAGCATCTAATATTCGTGCAAAATATGCTGTTCCTCAAGCAAATATTGGATTCTGCCATTTACAAATGGGAAATATCAAAAAAGCAAAAACAGCTCTTATGAAAGCTCTTTCTTGGGATCCTGAATTTTTACAAGCAAGAACAACCCTTGCATCTGCTTATTTTATGGAAGGCAATTATGACGCTTGCATAGAAGAAAGCAATAATGTTATCCGTACACAACCAGCTTTTGGCCCTGCTTGGAATAATATTGCTCTTGCATATTTTGAAAAAGGAGACTTCCAAAAAGCTGATGATGCTATAAATCAAGCTGCAAAATGTGGCTATGAAGTTCACCCTGACTTTGTAAAACAAGTTAAAGAAAAAATATAAATTTATTTATTTTCTTGAGAGGAAAACTTTTGAAAAAGTTCCCCTCTCAAACTCTTCCCTCAAAACTTTTTAATCCAAAAGCTCTTTTGCGTGCAAAAGAGCTTTTGTTTTTCCTACTAGTAAGAAATATTGCTAGAGAATAAATAGAGAGAGATATTTAAGAAAATTATTTCATTTTCACTATTACGACAAAGAAAATACAAATAAAAAACAGTATAAACCTCAAAAAAAAGCCGTATTCTCATACGACTTTTTCATTTAATAAATTATATAAAAATTAACCTATTTTAAAATATTCAAAACCCAAAGCATTTAGTTTTTCTTTATTATATAAATTTCTTCCATCAAAAATTACAGGTTCTTTCAATAACGCTTTTACTCGTTCAAAATCAGGTCTACGAAATTCATTCCATTCAGTTAAAAGTAGCATACAATCACAATTTTCTATACAATTATAAACATTATCAGCATATTCAATTTTATCAGCAAAAATTTTCTTTGCTGTATCCATTGCTTTTGGATCATAGCCACAAACTTTTGCACCAGCGTCTAATAACGCATTAATAATTGTAATAGCAGGAGCTTCTCGCATATCATCAGTTTTTGGTTTAAAAGAAAGTCCCCAAATACCAATACGTTTATTTTTAATATCTCCATGATAATAATGTAAAATTTTATCAATAAAATGATAACGTTGCTTAATATTTACAGAATCAACAGCATCAATAATAGTCATGGTACAATCATTTTCTTTTGCTGTATTAGAAAGAGCTTTCACATCTTTTGGAAAACAACTTCCACCATACCCCAAGCCTGGAAATAAAAATTTATTCCCAATTCTTTGGTCAGTGGACATACCAACTCTTACCATTTCAGCATCTGCCCCAACTTTTTCACATAACAAAGCTATTTCATTCATAAAAGATATTTTTGTAGCTAAAAAAGCATTTGACGCATATTTTGTCATTTCAGCTGATTTTATATCCATAATGATAATTCGATTTGCTGTTCTAAAAAAAGACGCATACACTTCTTGCATAATTTCAATAGCTTTTTTACTATCTGACCCAATAATAACTCTATCAGGATATAAAAAGTCATCAACAGCATTGCCTTGTTTCAAAAATTCAGGATTTGAAACAACATCAAATGGATATTCTGTATTTTCTGCAATTATTTTTTGTACTTTTTCAGCTGTTCCAACTGGCACAGTCGATTTTGTTACAATAACTTTATACCCATTCATTGCCTTAGCTATTTCTTTTGCAACTTCAAAAACATATTGCAAATTTGCAGCTCCATGTTCATCTTGTGGTGTGCCAACAGCAATAAAACAAACATCAGATTTTTGCACAGCACTTTTAAGATCCGTTGAAAAACTAAGGCGTTTTTCTTTTACATTAACTTTTAAAAGTTCTTCTAAACCTGGCTCATAAATAGGTATAATTCCTGCTTTTATTGTTTCAATCTTTTGTGCATTATTATCCACGCAAGTAACATAGTTACCCATATCAGCAAAACAAGTTCCTGTAACTAATCCCACATATCCTGTACCTATTACAGTAATTTTCATTAGATATACCTCTTTTTCAGCAGGTTTAATTAAATTTTCTTTTTTATTTTTACAAATATACTTAACTAATTGCAATACAAAGTGTTATAAAAAATTTTTATTACTTTTCCATAAAAAATTATTTTTGTTTTTGTTGCCAATAAAGCATATTTTCAATAGAAATAGGCTCTATTTCTCCACTATCATAAAGCCATGTTAAATACGAACGAACAGCACAACCAACAACAGCATATTGAACAAAATTAAGTTCATGCCCAAAATGATTAAAAATCATTTGCATAAGTTTATCAAAATAAACTGGAGTTTCACAACAAGTATAAATAAAATCTTTGATATGTTGCACTGCTAAAATATTTGCATCAATAAGGGGCAATATATCCTTAGTTGGTTGACCATGAGCAGGAATAAATAAATCAGCACAAAGAGTTTTTGCTTTTTCAAGGCTTTTTACATAATCTTCAATATGATAATTAAAAGGAACGCCATATTTATCAAGCACATATTGACTACATAATTCATCAGCAATAAAAAGAATATTATCAGGAGTTTTTATTGCCACCATAAAAAGTCCATGTCCATAAAGAGGAATAACTTCAAAACCTTGTGGTAATGTAATGGTATTAATATCCGTAGCCTTACTTTCTTCTGCCATAATAGATTTTGCTAATAAACAATGAGGTGGATATGCCCCCCAAAGTGCCATAGGAGATAAAAAAGTATGCTCAATAAAAAGACAATCTAAACCATTGGCATATACTGGGCATTGATATTTATCTTGTAAATATTTATTTCCGCCAATATGATCAGCATGAGAATGTGTATTAATAATAGCTTTTAATTCCCAATTATTTTCTAAAAGTATTTTTTCAATTTTTTTCGCAATTCTTGCATCTAACCCAGAATCAATAATCCATGCCTTATTTGTATCTTCAATATAAATCCCAATATTAACAGGACTAGCAATATAATACGTATTTTTTGCCACTTGAATACATTCAAACATATAGCCCCCTTTTTCTTCTTTTAACGAAAAAAAAGCACCGTGTAAACACAGTGCTTTTGCAAAAGATAAAGATAAAGAATAAGGGAAAGGATAAAGGAAAAAAAGGCAAATATTGAAATTTTAGAATGCTTGGAGCTTTGTCATTGCTTGTGAAAGACGTGCAGCTTGTATTGGATCCATGTAAGAGAAGATTTCACCAGATTGTTTGCTTTTAAGTCCATTCAAAATTCTTACAGCAATTTTTTCATCTAATGTTGAAAGTGCTTCAGCAGCTCTTTTTGGTTTCATAGAAGCATAGGTTTGAATAAGGTGTGTATATTTTTCACTTTCAACACTATTTGCTTCTTTTACCATTGTGCCAAGTTTATTTTCAAGGCTATTTAATTCTTTCATACGAGCATTCATTTGTTCTTGCAAAGAAAGAAGTTCTTCTTCTTTTTGATTTAATTCAGACTCTTTATAGCTAAGAACTTTAGGAGAATCGTATGGAGTATCTATCTTTGGAGCTGGCATTTCAGCTTGTGCTTTTTGTTGATCAAGACGAACATAATCTTTTGCATCAACTTCTTCAGCATGAGCAGTACCAACAAAACTAAAAATAGAAGATTTTTCTTGTTTATAATTTGGATTACCGTCCATTCCGTCTAAGAGGTCTTTATCTTCTTTTCCAGAAAAAGAATTTTCAAGAACAGATTGACGAGCTTTAGTACGAACAGTTCCAATAGTATTCATAGATGCTTTTACAAGCATTTCATCGTCCATTGTTTCACTTACAACAGGAGTATTTTGCACAGGACGATTTTTTGACGCATCAGCAACAAGATGATTGTCAGTTTTTTGACCTTGAATATTTTGCATTTGTCCATTTTTTGGAGCAACATTATGCAAACGGATATTTTCTTCAGACTTGTTTTTATCAACAACAATTTCTTGTTCCATTTTTTTCATAGCAAGTAATTGTTTTTCGCGAACTTTTGCAAGAGCTTCCATTTTTGGATCAACTACTTTTTCTTTTTTTGGAAAAGTAAAAATTGTTCCACCTGCAATAAGATAAGCACCAAAAACAAGTTTAATTAAGCCTAAACTAACAACCAAGCAACAGATATTAGTAAGTCTGCGCTTTGAAACGTATGCTTGCGATTTCATCAAATTCCCTTTGTTCTTTTTCATGTTCTTGCCTCTTGAAAATCTCAAAGTGTTTTTCTTTGAGTTTTTCCATGATTTTTTTATCTTTTGCTTTTTCTGCTAAATGTTTTTGTGCTTTGTCTAACTCTATATCAATTCTTGCGATATTTTGTTGTGTTTGAACTATATCAGCTCTAACTGCTCGCAAATAATTATCAAGAAGCCAACGCTCACCTAAATCACTTAGCGGGGTTTCGGCTAGTTTTTTTTCATTCAAAAGTTCTTCATTTTTAAGATCAGCAAAACGTTTTTTTTCAGCATTAAGCTTTGCTTGCACTTTTGCATATTCTGCTTTTGCTTCATTTTCTTGCTGTTCTCTATATGAAAGAATTCTTTCTAATGAAAACTTAAAACTTGCCATTTTTTTTCCTTTATCTTTGCCTTACTTATAGCAAGCATAATGCCAAACTATTTTAAAATCATTAAATCAGTGAATTATATTAATAAAATTAAATAGATATTTTTGTATTCTTTCCTTTTTTTCAAAATTTTGACAATAGAAATTTCTTTAAATAATCTCCTAAAATACCAAAACTTACCAAAAAGTAACTATATTACAAACAAGTGCTTACTTTTCGTAGAATAAAATACATGATAATAACCTGCATAACCCATAAAAATTATTATTTTGTAAAAAAATTCCCTAACTTGACGAAAAATCATTATAAAGGCAAAATAGAATTGAAATTAATTACCAATTACCACTATAACTATTATGAATACAACACAAAAACCACCTAAAATACCTTTAGGAATACAAATAAAAAATCATATACTTGATGGCCTTGCTCCATTGTTTCTTATTTTTTGTATGTTTTTATTTGCATATTTTATTTATGATCAAGCTACAACTAATTATTCATGGCAATGGGCAAGAGTTTGGCGTTATTTAGGTGTATTTACAGAACAAGGTTTTAAAGCTGGTTCTTTATTAAAAGGATTAGAATTAACCTTATTAATAGCATTTTATAGTCTTTTCTTAGCATTTATTATAGGTATTAGCCTTGCTTTTATGCACCTTTCTTGCTCTCCTGTTTTAGGGCTTTTTTCACGTTCGACCATTAGTATTATCCGAAATACCCCTTTACTTATTCAATTATTTTTATGTTATTTTGTTATTTCACCTGTTTTACATTTATCACCTTTTCTTACTGCTATTTTTTGTCTTGCTCTTTTTGAAGGTGTTTATGTTGCAGAAATAATCCGTTCAGGGATAATCACTATCCCACAAACACAATGGGAAGCCTCTTTTAGTCTTGGAATGAATACCAGAAGAACTTTGCAATACGTTATTATGCCACAAGTTTTTCGGAATATTATGCCAAGTTTAGCAGGACAATTAATATCCTTAATCAAAGATACTTCCCTTGTTAGCACTATTGCTGTTGCTGATTTAACCCTAGAAGCCCGAAATGTAATTGCAGAAACCTATTTATCTTTTGAAATTTGGATAGTTATTGCAATTATTTATTTTGTGTTAACCCTTTTTATTAATGTTCCTGTATTTATACTTACCCGTTTTTTTAAAACATAAAAAAGAGGAGTTTTTATGAAATTTTTTATTAAACTTATGCTATTTTGTACTTTTTTAATCCCACAAATAAATACAACAGCTTATGCACAATCTACAATAGATACGGTAATAGAGCGTGGTGTTTTACGTGTTGGTTTTTCCACCTTTGTACCTTGGGCAATGCAAGATAAAAATGGCGAATATATTGGCTTTGAAATAGATGTAGCCAAAAAATTAGCTCAAGATTTAGGCGTTGAATTACAACTTATCCCTACAAACTGGGACGGTATTATTCCTGCCCTTTTGGCTAAAAAATTTGATGTCATTATTGGTGGAATGGGTTCAACTACCAAAAGAAATTTAACTGTCAATTTTACCATTCCTTATGATTACGTTTACATGGATATTGTTGCTAATAAAGAAACAGCAAACCATATTAAAAGTCCTGAAGATGTAAATAAAAAAGAAACTATTATCACAGTAAGAAATGGATCTTCTGCTGCATATTATGTGAAAACACGTTATCCAAATGCAACAGTTCGTACCTTTAATGATGAAGCACCTGCTTTACAAGAAGTTTTACTTGGTAGAGCAAATGTTTTTATTTCTGCTCGTCCCTTGCCTACTTTAGAAATTGCAAAAAATCCTGATAAATTATTCCGTCCTTTTGAAATCACTGATTATCGCGAACCCATTGGCTTTGCAGTAAGAAAAGGAGATTTTGACACATTAAATGTTTTTGATAACTGGATATATAATGCTCATAGTTTAGGTTGGCTTAAAGAAAGAAGTGATTATTGGTTTATGTCAACAAAATGGCAAGACCAACTTTTACAAAAATAATATTTTTTATATTTTTTCTTAGGGGGAAAAACTTTTTATAAAAAGCTTTTTCCCCCTAAAACCCCTTTTTCAAAAATTTTTAATAGCATACCTTAGCTATACTCTATATATAGCTCCAAATTAACCTTATTCCCCAATAATGCCAATTTTCTTAAAATTTATTTTATGAAAATTGGCTAAATTAGGGGGGTATGGGGGGAATTATTTCCCCCATAAAAAATAATAAAAAATAGCAGAATTATTTCTCCTATAAAAAATAAAAGAATAAAAAAAATGACACATATTTTAGGAACACAAAAACGCAACTTTAAGACATGGAACACATGGGATAAGATTTTTCTTTTTATTCTTATTCTTTTTACTTGTGGCTTTTTTTATATTCTTTTTAGCTCATTAGAAGATTTTAGTATACGTCGTTTGTTTCAATACATTATCAATATTAATGAAGACGGATCAATAAAAGCTGGTATTTTATTAAATGGTTTATTTATGACCATACGCCTAAGTTTTTGGTGCTTGCTCATTGCTTTTATAAGTGGCGGAATTGTTGGCACATTATCAGCACATAAAAGAGGTTTAGCTGCTTTACCCAGTAAAATTTATATTTTAAGTTTGCGTAATATGCCTCCACTTATTTTATTATTTTTAGTTTTCTTTTTTTCTTCTAACTTACTTACAGAATTACTTATTAATTTTGAATATTATATTGCTAAACTAAGTCCTTTTTGGAAACAAAGCTTTTATATTCTTGTTGCTCCAGAGGGACAATTAGACCGTATGCTTGCAGCTATTATTACATTGGGACTTTATGAGGGAGCATATATTGCTGAAATTATCCGAGCAGGCATTGAAAGTGTTTCAAAAGGACAGTGGGAAGCTGGCAAAGCAACAGGCATGACAAAATGGAAAATTCGCCGTTATATTGTAGCACCTCAAGCCATGAAACAAAGCATAGCCCCACTTGCAGGGCAAAGCATAAGTACAATAAAAGATAGTGCTATTGCCTCTATTATTTCCTTACAAGAACTTACATTCCAAAGTATGGAACTTATAAATGTTACAGGAAAAACCATTGAAATATGGTTACTTACAGCCATTTGCTATTTTTGTCTTGCATTTATTTTAGATAGCTTAGGCAAAAAATATGAAAACTCCATACAATGGAAACACCATAATTAAACTAATCAATTATACTTTTTATGCAAACGAATTGACATAGTCTAAAAAAAAGTATATATCTTTACAGTTATGAAAATGATTACTAATAAACTTTTTATATCTACAATTTGCTTTACCTTCAACTTATTGTAATCATCTATTTTATTAGTAAAATATTTATATTTTAGCTTTATATATTTTTTAGTTAACAAATGTATACGTTTCACTTTATCTTGTTAACAAATTACACATTTTTTTTAAAAAAAGGTAGATAGCAAATAAGGAGGTTTACTTGTGAGTAAGGTTTTATCTCAAAAAAAAATAACACGTCGTGATGTTATAAAAGGCGGCTCTTGTGTTCTTGCATCGTTGGCATTACCTTTTAACATTGAGGTTATTAATGCTCATGCAGAGGATATCATCAAAATGCCAGAACCTGATGGTAGTGGAGAAAAAATTTTATGGAACTCTTGCAACGTAAACTGTGGTAGTCGCTGTGCTTTACGCGTCCATGTGAAAGACGGTATTATTACCCAAATTGAAACAGACAATACAGGTGATGATAGCTACGGATTGCAACAATTAAGAGCCTGTCCTCGTGGACGTTCCATGCGTCAACGTATTTATGCAAAAGAGCGTATTCCATATCCAATGCGTCGTGTTGGTAAACGTGGTGAAGGTAAATTTGAGCGTATTTCTTGGGAAGAAGCTTATGATGAAGTAGGCAAACGTTTACAAAATGCCATTGATAAATACGGTAATGAATCAGTTTATTTAAACTATGGCACTGGTGCATTAGGTAGTACAATGGGTAGAAGTTGGCCTCCAGCTCAAACTCCTATTGCTCGTCTAATGAATTTAAAAGGTGGTTATTTAAATCACTATTCTGACTACTCCACTTGCCAAATTACTGTTGGTATGCCTTATCTTTTTGGTGGTGGCTGGGTAGATGGCAATAGCCTTTCTGATATTGAAAACAGTAAACTTGCTGTATTTTTTGGAAATAACCCTTCTGAAACCCGTATGGCTGGCGTAAAATGTAAAACATTACAACACGCTCGCTTTACAAATAACACTCGTACTATTGTTATTGACCCACGTTATACTGATACTGTTGTTTCTAGTGGTGATGAATGGATTCCAATTCGTCCAGGTACTGACACTGCATTATCTGCTGCTTTAGCGTATGTAATGATTAAAGAAGATTTAATTGATAAAGAATTTATTGAAAAATACACCATAGGCTATGATGAAGATACACTCCCAGAAGGTGCTGAACCAAATTCTTCTTATAAATCTTACATTATGGGACTTGGTGCAGATAAAACTCCTAAAACTCCACAATGGGCAGCAGAAATTACAGGTATCCCACCCTTACGCATTGAACAATTAGCTCGTGAAATAGCTCAAGCAAAACCTTGTTATATTTCACAAGGTTGGGGACCACAACGTAGTGTAAACGGTGAAAATATTTCTCGTGCTATTGGTATGCTTGCAGTTCTTACTGGTAACGTTGGTATTGCTGGTGGTAATACTGGAGCAAGAGAAACTAGTGGTTATTCTGTTAATATGGAACGTTTCCCAACTTTCACCAACCCAATAGCAACTACAATTTCTTGCTTTAACTGGTATCAAGCTATTGACGATTACACTAAAATGACAGCAGAAACTGCTGGTGTACGTGGTCGTGATAAGCTCGTTACCCCTATTAAATTTATATGGAACTACGGTAGTAACTGTCTTACTAACCAACATGGTGGCATTAACCAAATGAATGAAATTTTGGGTGATGATACAAAATGCGAAACCATTGTTGTTATTGATACTACCCTTACCCCATCTGCTCGTTATGCTGATATTTTATTACCTTCTTGCTCAAACTTAGAAGAAAATGACTGGTCTGTTGCTGGTGATAGTAATATTGGTTACGTTATTTTTGATAATAAATGTATTGAACCTCTTGGCGAAGCTCGCAGTATTTACGATATTTGTGCTGAAATTGCAGACAGAGTTGGCGTAAAACAAGAATTTACCGAAGGTCGTACCCAATATGAATGGCTTGAACATTTATATGAATTATCCCGTAAAGCAGAACCAGGACTTCCTCCTACTTTAGAAGAAGCCTTTAAACTTGGGGTTTATAAAAAACATTTTCCTCAAAACCACATTGCTTACGAAGATTTCCGTAAAGACCCAGTTGCAAATCCTTTAGCTACTCCTTCTGGTAAAATTGAAATTTATTCCTCAACTCTTGCTCAAATGGCAAAAGACTGGAAACTTGAAGAAGGTCAACGTATTACCGCTGTTGCTGAACACATTGAAGACCCAGAAGGTCATAATAGCCCATTAAGAGCAACATACCCATTACAACTTATTGGTCATCACTATAAACAACGTACTCACTCAACCTATGGAAACTGCCCTTGGTTACAAGAAGTTGCTCCTCAAGAACTTTGGATAAACCCTCTTGATGCAAAAGCTCGTGGCATTGAACATAATGAAAAAGTAAAAGTTTATAATGATCGTGGCGTTACCTATGTAAATGCAAAAGTAACCCCTCGTATTATTCCCGGTGTTGTTTCTCTTCCTGAAGGTGCTTGGCATACTCCTGACGAAAAAGGAGAAGACCAAAATGGTTGCGTAAACGTATTAACAAAACTTCAACCAACAGCTTTAGCAAAAGGTAATCCTCATCATACTAACCTTGTGCAAGTTGAAAAAGCATAATAATTTGAGGTGGTACAATGATTAAAAACCCTGGATTTTATTTTAATTCCGAACTTTGTACTGGCTGTAAAGCTTGTATGATTGCTTGTAAAGATAAACATAATTTGCCTCAAGGCGTACTTTGGCGACGTGTTATTGAATATTCTGGTGGTGAATGGTCAATAAAAGGAAATACCTTTGAACAAGACGTTTTTGCATATTATATTTCCATGTCTTGTAACCACTGCGAAAACCCACTTTGTACCAAAGCTTGCCCTACTAAAGCAATGCATAAAGACGAAAATGGCATTGTTTGGGTTGATCAAACCCGTTGTGTTGGTTGTCGCTACTGTGAATGGAACTGTCCTTACGGTGCTCCTCAATTCAATGCAGAAATTAAACGTATGTCAAAATGCGATTTCTGTCGCGATAATCTAGAAAAAGGACTTCCTCCTGCTTGCGTTGCAGCTTGTCCTACTAGAGCCTTAGATTTTGGCGAGTACGAAGAACTTAAGAAAAAATATGGTGAATTTGAAACCGTTGCTCCCCTTCCAATATCAACTCTTACAAATCCACATTTTATTTGTCACCCTAACCGTCACGCTAAACCACAAGGTAGCAAAGCTGGTATTCGTGGCGCAAGCATTAGCAATCCAGAGGAGGTGTAATTTATGGAAGGTTTTTGGAGTCTAACGTTCTTTACTGTTTTAGCTCAAGCTTCTGTGGGTATGGCATTATTTAGTATGTGTCGTAGCGATGTTGCTCCACGCTCTGGAATCTTACTTTCCGCTTTTGTTATTTGTATGGGTGGCTTGTTTGCCTCTGTTACACACTTATCAGCTCCTTTACATGGTCCTTACGCTCTTACTAACTTTACAACTTCATGGCTTAGCCGTGAAATTATTGGTATGAGTGCTTTTAGTGGTCTACTCTTTCTTGCTTTTTTAACTGGAAATAAAGCCCTCCGTACCCTTACAGGTATTATGGGACTTATACTCATCTATATTATGGGTGGTATTTATACTAGACCTACCATGTATTACTGGGGTGGTTGGATAGTTTACGCAACATTCCTAACCACTGCTTTTGTTCTTGGTGCTAGCTCCCTCTTGTTTTTCCGTCTTCGTCAACAAAAAGACGCAAAAGCTATGACCGAAATACTTAGAGGACCTTTAGCATTAATGCTTGCTTTAGGTATTCTTGCTCGCTTTATCCTTAGCCCATTACAAGTTATCAATGCAGGAACAAACTTTAGCACAACCATTTTTGTTATTCATTTAGCTCTTATTGGTTTAGGTGCTTTATTCCTTCTCTGCTTATATGTAAAAAGTATTAAAACTCTTTCTGGTGCAAGCTCTTGTTCTGCTTGCTTTATCCCAACCACCCTCCTTATGGTTCTTTTCCTCTGGGCTGGTGAATTTTTAGGCAGAGTTTTATTCTTCACCCTTTATACATATTTTGGTGCATAATTTTTAATTTATGTTTTAATTTATTTCTTGAGAGGAGAACTTTTGAAAAAGTTCCCCTCTCAAACTCTCCCCTCAAAACTTTTTAATCCAAAAGCTCTTTTGCAAGCAAAAGAGCTTTTTTTATATTAGGGTGTATTTCTAAATTATTTTTTTGGATACACACCCTAGTTACACAAAATTAAACTACATAAACCGCTGTCGCTATCCGTAAGGCTCATTCTTCGCCAACG
>JAHHTE010000033.1 GCA_020024815.1 Mailhella sp. | reverse complement strand
CTATTAATCTTCTATAACTCAAAGTAAAATTTGTAATTATTATAATTAGGGTATGTTTCCAAATTATTTAAAATTACTTTAACGCATTAGGCTTATAAAATAAAAATATTTTCATAAAATCACACTGACCTAATAAGTTTCACTCTCTGTAAGCGAGAAGCAAAGCGACTTGCTGAAAAAGTGTGAAACAGAGGGTATTTATGAGCTAGGGGGGCTTGCCCCCCGTTAGCTTACCACCCTGCTCGGGTCTAAGAAGCGAAGCCACTTATTAAGTGTGATACTATGTACTAGTAGAATAAACAAGAAAATATTATATAAACAAGAAAAAAAATTAATTTAGAAACACACCCTAATATTTTTAAAAAAGGCAAATTTATTAAAACTTGTTTTAATAAATTTGCCTAGTTGAGGGGGCGTGGGGGAAATCATTTCCCCCACAAAAAAATTTAATCTTTTTTAGGTGTTAATTCTATAAAATCTCTTTTATCTTCAAAAGGTTTATTAACTTTAAATACAGGAGTTACAGCAGAAGGCAAACCAGAAACAGAGTTACGAGCAACAACTCGCCAACGATAAACAGGACTTTTTGTTGCTGGTAATACCGTTATACTAAATTCACCTGTTCGTGTATTCACAATAGCTTCTGCTGGAGTTTTTGTGTATCGTTCAGCAGGAACAAAGGGACAACCAATACAATCTTCATCAACAGCTTCAAGCTCTAAAGTAAATGATTGAACATTTTGTTTTGCTCCTATCACTGTTCCCATAATTGTAAGAGTCCCTTCAGGGTTAACACTAGCAAAAACATCTTGCAAAGAAAAAAGTTTATCTACTTTTTGTGGCAATGGATCACCTTTTTTACCACAAGCAACTAAAATAAAACAAGTTACTAAAATAAATAATAATATATTCTTTTTCATTATAAACTCAACTTATTTTTCCAATTATAATTTTTCTTTCCATTCAGCAATTAACCGCATACAATCTAACGGAGTAAGAGAATTAACATTAATTTCTCGAATTTCTTTTAATATTGGATTATTTTTTATTGTACGAGAAATAATTTCTTCTTCATTTAATGTGATTGAAACAGTTTGCTTTATTTCTTGTTTATGCTCTAAAGTAGTTTCAAGTCCAGGTAAAAGAACTTTCTCAACTCTCTTTTCTGCTTTTTCTTTATTTTCTTCTAAAAGTTGCAATAATTCCTTTGCTCTATGAACAACATGAGCTGGCACACCTGCAAGCCTTGCAACTTCTACCCCATAACTTTTATCAGCAGGACCTGGAATAAGCTTACGTAAAAAAACAATATCATTATTCCATTCTTTTATGGCAATATTCATATTATAAACGCCAGAAATTTTTCCTTCTAAAGCTGTAAGTTCATGATAATGTGTTGCAAAAAGAGTACGTATACTTCCCCCTGCACGTTTTAACAATTCTTCTACAACAGCCCAAGCAAGAGCTAATCCATCAAAAGTACTTGTGCCTCGTCCTATCTCATCTAAAATAACAAAGCTTTTTTTAGTTGATTGACGTAAAATTCTCGCTGTTTCCATCATTTCAACCATAAAAGTACTTTGTCCTTGACTAATATTATCCGAAGCACCAACTCTAGAAAATATTCTATCCACAATACCTATTTTAGCAAATTGTGCTGGAACATATGATCCCATTTGAGCAAGTAAACAAATAATAGCTGATTGCCTTAATACAGTAGATTTACCAGCCATATTAGGTCCTGTAATTAAAAGTAAGCGTCTTTCATCATCAACAAGTAAATCATTTGGAATAAAGTGAGATTTACCAATAACAGCTTCTACAACTGGGTGGCGACCTTCTTTGATTTCAATACAATTTGAATCATCTAACAAAGGTTTAGTCCATGCTTTTTTTCTTGCACATTCAGCTAATGATTGCCAATAATCAACTTGTGCAAGAAGTCCTGCCATAAATAAAAGTCTTGGTCTTTCTTGAGCTATTTTATTTCTTAACTCTTGAAATAAATTATATTCTAATTCATTTCTTTTTTCAGAAGCAGACAAAATTTTATTTTCTAAAGCTTTAAGTTCTGGTGTTATAAAACGTTCAGCATTAACTAAACTTTGTCGTCTTTCAAAATAATCAGGAATTGTTTGTTGTTGCGACTTGCTTAATTCAAAATAATAACCAAAAACTCTATTATACCCTATTTTTAATTTAGGTAAATTTGATTTTTCTTGTTCATGCTGTAAAAGTTCTTGCAAACGTGTTTCACTATGCTCCATAACATCAATAAGTTCATCTAATTCAGCATGATATCCTATTTTAAATAATTGTCCTTCTGTAATTTGCTGTGGAACAGAATCTCGTAAAGAATTTGCTAACAATGTATATATATCAAGACAACTATCCCATTTTTGTAATAATCTACCTAAACCTTCTGGAACATTTTGAAAACTTAACGTTTTATCTGTTGGCAAAATACCATCTTCAGTTTGCAAACATGAAAAAATTTCAGGTAAATGCAAAAGACTATCGCGAAGTGAAAGAAAATCTTTAGGTAAATATCTATTAACACTTATTCGTGTTGAAACACGTTCAAGGTCATACACTTTATCTAAAAATTTTCTTAATGTTGTTAATTTTTGTGGATTTTCAAAAAAATGTGTAACAACCTCTTGATGTAATTTTATTCGGTTACCATCTTTATAAGGATAACGAAGTCGCTCTTCTAATAAACGCCCACCCATAGGAGTTTGACAAAAATCAAGCTCATGCCAAAGTGTTCCTATACCTTTTTTACCATCATATCGGCGAAATAACTCTAAATTTCTTTCTGTTACTTCATCTATGATCATAAAAAGCCCTGTTTCCATTGGCTCAAAAGCACTAAGATAGGACGGAACATATTTTTGTGTTTGTTCAATATAAGCAAGTAATGCACCACAAACACGAACAAGAGCTTGTTTTTTTTCAAGTCCTAAAGCAGAAAGTTCTTGAACTTTTTGTACTTCTAAAATTCTTTTTTCAGAACGTTTTAAATCAAAATGACTTTGTAATCCAAGATATACTAATTGAATACTTTCATTTATTTTTAAAATTTCAGGAATTTCTAATCCTGTTGGAATAAGTAATTCTTTAGGGTCAACTTTATAAACCCATTGCCACAAATCTGCTTCTTTAGAAACTTGTACTCCTGTCCAAAACCCCGTAGAGGCATCAAGCCAAGCAAAAGCTCCTTGCCCATTTTCAAAATACACAGAACCAAGATAGGTATGCTGTTTTGATTCTAAATTCATATCATCAATAACAGTACCAGCGGTTAATATTTTAGTAACTTCTCGTTTTACTAAACCTTTTGCATTTTTAGGGTCTTCAACTTGATCGCAAATAGCTACTTTATAGCCTTTTTCAACCATTTGGCTAAAATATGCATCAGCAGCATGCCAAGGAATACCACACATGGGGATATAATCCCCTTTATTTCTACTTGTTAGAGCTAATTGTAATTCTTTTGCTGTAATTTCAGCATCTTCAAAAAAAAGCTCATAAAAATCCCCCATGCGATAAAAGAGAATAGTATCAGGATATTGTTTTTTTATCCCAAGATACTGTTCATACATGGGGGTCATTTTAAAATTTTCAGGTAATTGCATTTTATTCGTTTTCAGAGGCACGAAGAACTGTATTTAATTTCTTTTCAGTTTCTTCAAGATCTGCTTTTAATTTTGTTTCAGTTTCAGCGTGTTTTGTTGATAAAGAAGCAAGTTCTGTTTCAACTTGATTAAGTTTTTTCTCAAGATTCATAGCTTTGCGACGAGCAGCAATAGCACGTGAACTAATAGTTACTCTATCCCACATAAGCATAAGCAACACAATGAAAGCTCCTAATGCAAAACAAATAAGCATTACAGAATATAATGGAAGTGGAATAGATTCCATTTCAGGAATTATAAGTAAATCTAATTTTAATATTACTGGATCAGAAAATGATGCCTGATTTTGTACAAAAAACATCATGACAATAAAAAATATTAAAACAAGTAAGAAAACTTTTAGATAACGCATATCCTAACTCCACACGCTAAAATAAATATAAGTAAGTTTATGCTAAAATATCCTTAAATGCAAGAGCAAAACTCTTTTGCATATTTTCTAATCTTTCTGGGATTAAACGAACATCAGCAACAACAGCTATAAACTGGGAATCTCCTTCCCAACGTGGAACAAGATGAGCGTGTAAATGATCAGCTATACCAGCCCCTGCAGCTTTACCTAAATTAATCCCCATATTTATTCCATCAGAGTGGCAAACTTTACGAATAGCTTTACAGGAAAGATTGATAATTTCCATAAATTCAATGCGTTCATTATCTGTTAAATCTGTAAGATCCATGCAATGCCTATATGGTAAAACAAGTAAATGTCCTGCTGCATAAGGATAACGATTTAACATAACAAAACAACTTGTTCCTTTATAAACAACCAAACGCTCTTGATCATTTTCTGTTATATTTTGGCTAAAATCCTCTAAACAAAAAACACAACCTTTATGTTCTTTTTTACTTAAAATGTATTCCATTCTCCATGGAGCCCACATATTTTCCATAATTACCTCACAAAAAAATAGTATAACATAAATTTATATTGTGAAAAGCTTGACAAAATAAAAAAAAATATCCACAAAGAAGAAAATTTTATGTTATAAGGAAAAGGTTTATGTCTGAATCACTCATGACACTCAAAGGAAGTATAGTCCCATTATCTCAAAAAGCAAGTAAATGCAAAGTTGCTTTAAGATGTTATAATGAAAACAATGAAGAAATTGAATACCCTATTCTTTCAAAAGGTGCTGGAATTGATTTAATTGATATGGTAAGTAATTTTGTTAGTGCAAATTGTTTATTACAAGAATGTACTGATGAAGATTGCACAAAAGTTCATATTCGTTCTTATACTATTTTAGATGAACTTGATGAAACTGATTTATTCGCATCAAATAATGCCTAATTTCCCTTATAGTTATGCGTATTTTAATTGCTGAAGATGATATTTCTCTCAATAGACTTATCACAGAAAAACTAAAAAAAGAACATTATACTGTTGATTCTTGTTTTTTAGGTGATGAAGTTCTTTCTTTTTTCCTTGGTGCTGAATATGATTTAATTATTTTAGATATTATGCTCCCAAATATGAATGGACTTGAAATTTTATCTGAAATACGTAAACAAGGTAAAAAAACTCCTATTCTCTTATTAACAGCAAAAAATAGCATAGAAGATAAAGTAAAAGGTTTAGATCTTGGTGCTGATGACTATATGGTCAAACCTTTTGCTTTTGAAGAATTACTCGCTCGAATTAGAGTTCTCATTAGAAGACAAAATCAAAACATTGATCAAACATACACTATTGCGGATCTTGTTATTGATGATAAAGCAAAAACAGTAACTCGAAATAATATTTCCCTTTCTCTTTCCTCTAAAGAATTTAATATTCTACTTTACATGGTTATGCATAAAGGACAAGTTCTTTCTAGAGAAAAACTCAATCAACACATGTGGAACTATGATTATGATGGTAGTTCTAATATTATAGATGTTTATATCCGTTATTTACGGAAAAAAATTGATGATGGCTTTGAAAAAAAACTGATCCACACCATACGTGGGGAAGGATATGTCATTCGTGAAAATTAAATCACTTGGCATAAAAAGTAAGCTTACTATTCTTATTAGTTTAAGTATATTTGTTCTTATTTTTATTTCATTGACCTTTTTAATTATTGCAGGTAAAGGGCATCGTGAATCAGAAATAAAAAATACTCTTATTCATACAATTTCAGATAATAGCAGTAAAATACGAATTAAAAATAATCAAATAGTTTTAGCTAAAGAATTTATCATAATAAATAATATTTACACATCAATTTATAATCAACAAAAAGAACTTATTTATGGTGAAACACCTATAACGTTTCCTATTTATAAAGATTTTACTCCTAATACAATCAAAAAAATTGATCAATTTTATGTATATGATACGATAGTAACAATTAAAAATAAAACAATTTATTTACGTGGTATTGTTTCCTTTGCTGGTACAAAAAAAACTTTTAGCTCACTTTTTTACATTGCCATTATTTTACTTCCTATTTTTGCCTTTTTTACTACAATCTTAGCACGTTTTTTTATTAATGAAGCCTTTAGTCCTATTGAACATATTATTCATATTGCACAAAGAATTCAAGACAGTAAAGACTTAACTCTCCGTATTAATTTGAAAAAGAATAATAAAGATGAAATTCATGCCCTAGCACATACTTTTGACTCAATGTTTGAAAGTCTTGAAGCAAGTTTTATAAAAGAAAAACAATTTGCTTCTGATGCATCACATGAACTAAAAACCCCCATAAGCGTTATTATAGCTCAAAGTGAAATTGCACTTGAAAACACAAAACAAATAGAAACAAAAGAAGCTTTGCAAACAATTTTATGGAATGCAAAAAAAATGTCGCAAATTACAAGTCAACTTCTTTTACTTTCAAAAGCAGAACATTATGCAGAAGTTCTTGAAAAAGAGGAAATTAACTTTAGTGAATTATGCGAAATTATTGCAGAACAACAACAAGAATTAGCTCAAGAGCAACAAATTAATTTACAATACACAATAGAACCAAATATATTTATTATTGGAGATTCTGCCCTTATCACAAGTGCAATTATTAATCTTTTTTCAAATGCTATAAAATATAATAAACCTTATGGAAAAATTATCTTTACATTAACACAAAATGAAAAAGAAATTTTAGGAAGAATTTCCGATACAGGCATAGGTATTTCAGAAAAAGATTTACCTAAAATCTGGGAACGCTTTTATCGTGTAGATAAAGCAAGAGCAAGAAATCATCAAACATATAATGGTACAGGCCTTGGTTTACCACTTGTAAAATGGATAATTCAAGCTCATAAAGGAACAATCACTGCTCAATCCTCTTTAAATAAAGGAAGTATTTTTTCTTTTAATTTACCCAAAAAAGATTAATAATATTCCTTACACAATATATATTCCTGCCCCACTTCGTTTTACAATTAACATATTATAAAAATACAATAAAACATTGTAATGTTAAAAAAATAAAAAAAACGTTTTGCACGCAAAACGTTTTTTGGATTAAAAATTTTTGAAAGGGGGTAAAGGGGGAGAACTTTTTATAAAAAGTTCTCCCCCTTTAAAAAATTATTGTTCTTTCCATTCGTGGTTAACACGGCTTATTACATCTTCAATATTTTGTAATTGGTCTGGAGGGCAGATACCAATAAGAGGCATATTTGCATCAATATTTTGATTATGCTTAAAATATACTTCGTAAATAATACCTTCTGGACCATGATAGGTAAGAGGAACTTCTCTTTTCATTCTTGAAACAATAAAAAGTTCCATTCCATCTGTTACTGTAATACTTCTGCTACCTGAAATTTTAATCTTTTTATCAATTTCAGGAGCAAAATAATATTTTGCTCTTTCTGGTGCAGAAAAGAGAAATAATGCTTTTTGTAATAAAATATGAATAACTTCAGTTTTTGAAAGAAAGTGGCGTAAAATTCCTATTTCTACACCTGCTTCAACAAAGTTTTTATCGTATTGTTTATGTAATTTTTGGATAATTCCTTTTTGTGTTGCATAAATAAAACGAGGATTATTTTCACGGGTGATTATAGCAAGTTTGCTACCAGGAATTTCTTTAAATTCACCACTAGCATCTTTAACTTTATCACCCTCATTAAATGCTCCAAATTCAAGATAGCCAGTATGCGGGGTGCAAATACTTAGATCTGTATATGGTCGTTGTTTAATTTCTTCTAAAAGTGCACTAATATCTAACATATATTACCTATCTATAATAGAGATTACGTCCACCCATGGTGAGTAATGCTTGTTTTAGGTTGGTGCGAGTATCACGTCTATCCCAAACACCTTGAATGTGTCCACGAGAAAGAGCTTTATAACAATTATGGTGATCAGGTGGAACATCAATACCAGTTGTATTTTTAATAACTCCAGGACCAGCAAATCCAATATTAGAAGAACGCATAGCAAATTGATAGTGCGCACAACCTAAGAAACTTGCAACAGGTCCACCAAAACTATTGGTATCATAAAGTACAAGGTATAAACCACCAGCTCTAAGATAACGGCGTATTGCAATGGTTACACGGGGCATTTGAATTACACCGTGTGTTCCTTCTTGAATACGGATACCTGCTGTTCCATGTGAATAAATAATAAGAGGGTAACGTTTACGACGTGCTCTATCAATAGCTGAAATAAGTTTAGCTCCCTCTGCTGCACCAACAGAACCACCTCTAAAAGGAGCAGCTAAAATAGCAACAACACATTTCATATCATCTATGCGAGCTTCATAAGTGATACAAGATGAACGCAAATTTGTTTTTTTTCTTGCTTCTTCTAATCGTTCATCAAGAGTTGGAAAGTTAAGAGGATTGCCTGCTTCCCATTCATTATTGAATTCATAAATGGAATTTTCATCAAAACAGTTATACATGAACCATTGATATTCCATAGGAAAATGGTGTCCACAGTTAGTACAAACCCCTGCAAATTCATTGTAAAGATCTGGAGCCCAAAGGTCTACACAGCCATGAATAGCACTATTAGTACAAGTAATAGCTCTGTCTTCTTTTGCTCTTGGACTAATCCATTTCCAATTACTATTTCTTCCGTCAGCATCATCCCATTTAGAAAGAGTTGTTAATTCTTCTTGAGCAGCTGGGTCAATACGGCGAACTTTATTATAAGCATTTTTAAATGGTTTAGAAGATTTTTCTTTGAAAGCAAGCCAATCAGCTTCAATTTCTTCAAGGAAATTTTTATAATTTTTGCGTTGTTTATGGTAAAAATCATAAACAAGACGATTATATACTTCACGCCATTGTTCTGACCAAGTTTCAGTTAAAGCACCAAGTAAATTTTGTCTATTAACATAGGATTTTTTAGACATACGTAAAAATTTATTTTGGCGGTTTTCAATTAAATCAGAACGTTTTGATCTTCTAATATGCCAACGAATATATGTTTCATCTAAATTGGTTTCAGGATCTTGTAAACGGCGTAATTTACCAATTTTGCGTAATGATAAACCGTAAACACTAAGAATGACTTCATCTGTTGCACGAATAATTTCTTGACGTAATGTTCTAAAGAAATCGTAATGATAAGGTCTAGCACCTAATAATGGTTCTTGAATGATTTTATCAATATAGCCAAAAGCTAAGTTGTCTTGTGCTGTTAGGTGGAGATTTTTTGCACATTGTTCAATAAGTTCAGGACTTGATCGTTCACCACGCTTTAATCTTCCTTCAATAGCAGCAGCACCTTCAGGAGAGATAACAGAGTAATAACCATGTGAAAGCATAAGTCTTTTATCTGCTAAACCAAAAGCTTCAGCTCCACCTGATCCACCTTCGGAAATCATAGAAATAACAGGAACAGATAATCCTGCCATTTCATAAATATTTTTAGCAATTTGTTGTGCTGCACCAGGATATTCTTCAACAGGATCTCCGCCTGGTGTAAAAATATAGGAATGAACAGGAATTCCTTCTGTTTCAGCTACATGCATATAATGGAGAGCTTTAGCATTACCCCAAGGTTTAGCAGAACCACCATTTCTAAATTCTTCGCCATGTCCTTTTTCATGCCCAATAACCATAACAGATTGATTATAGGTTTTTCTTCCATGACGACGAGTAATATAAGCTCTTGCAATAAGTACAGCTGGGTCGTTAGTATGTTCGTCTTGTCCTCCAATTTCTGTATAGTTATCATATACGTTTTCAAGAATATCTTTAAGACATATACGTTGAGGATGACGGACAATGCGTACTTTATCCATTGGAGTAAGTTTTTCTTCTAATTTTTTTTCAATAAAAGAAAATAAATCTTCTAAAGAAGTTAATGCTTCTTCAAAATTTGTAGAAGTATTATTTTTAAATTCTTCTAAACGAGATTCTAAAAGCATTATATCTTCTTGGTGTTTTCCACCAAAAATTTCACGAATATAATTTAATCTATCAGTGAGTTGTTTTGTTTTTTTTGCCAATTCCATAGTATTTACTCATTAAAACTTTAAAATACGGTCTGTATTATTATAAAGGAAAGGAATATTAGATTTAAGGTTTTCACCTTGTCCATTACTACCTGTAATTTTTAATGAATTTAAAAATTCTTTACCACGACTTTTAACTTCTTCAATATTACTTCCCCAAACAATACCAAGAGCAAGGTTAGGGTCAAATTCTGTTGGAATGGTATAAGGATTATCTTTTGACATTTTAGGTAAATGGGTATGCATTGAAAGCCATGGAGTTTTTTCATAACTAAAATTGTCAATATCACCAACCCAAGGGGTAAAATTATTTTCAGTATCTTCTGCAATAATACGGTATTCAATACCAATACCTTCAAAAGTAATATCTTTTTGGGTATAGCCTAAAGGTTCACCAAGTCCAGTTCTGATTTGTTCAGCAATAAGGTCAACACCTTTTTTGCCATGAATTCTTGAAATAGCAGCAGAAACACCATTTTCAACTTGAATACGAGTGTTTACTTCCATGAGGAAAGGATTTCCTTCTTTGGTAACTATCCATTCCCATGTTCCAACACTATCATAATTCACTTCACGTGCTAAGGTAAGTGAATGTTCAATAATATCATTCATTACTTTTTCAGCATTGAAAGAATAATTTATTGTGCTTGGATCAAAACCAGGAGCAATTTCAATACGTTTTTGTAAACCTGTTGACTGAATAGAGCAGTTTCTTGTTCCAAAATGGACAGGATTTTTTCCTGATCTATCAGAAAGGATTTGTACTTCTAAATGGTTGAAATTTTTTATTCTTTGTTCAATGAGTACACCGTCATCTTTAAATTGACGCATTGCATAGTTTCTAATTCTTCTATAAACGGAACGGAATAAATCTATATCATGAATTTCTTCAATGCCCATTCCTCCACCACCAGCAGAGGCTTTTACAAGAACAAGAGGTTTTTCTACACCTTGTTGGATTTGAAATTCAAAAAGAGTACGAGCAATTTTTTCTGCTTCACTTTCATCATATATTGGTTTATCAGAACCAGGAACAGTTGGAACATTAAGACTACGTGCAATACGTTTTGTATTGATTTTATCACCAAGTTCACGGATAACTCGCCAAGATGGTCCTAAGAAAATAAGAGGTCTATTTCTTTCTGCAACACGTCTTGCAAAGCGAAAATCTTCTGCAAAAAATCCATAACCTGGGTGAATTGCTGTTGCATTGGCAGCATCTGCTACACTAAGAAGTTCATTTGCATCATGGTAGGAGCTAATGCAATAAAGGCTTTTATCATCTCCTAATTCTTTTGCAAGGGTTACGTGTCCTGAATGTATATCTTCAGCAGTGTAAACCGCTACAAATTTAATTCCTAACTTACAACACGCTTGAATAATACGTACTGCAATTTCTCCTCTATTGGTAACGAGGACTTTATGTTCTTTTCCCACTGAAAAATCCTTTTACAGTATTAAAAAATAAATTTTCTTTGAAAGATATTTTGTATCAAAGGTTTTTCAATTATACGTAAAAAATAAAAATTTGCAAATAATTTATACTAAAACATAAAAATTTTTAAAATAAAAAAAACAGCTAGTTGTAGCTGTTTTTATCTTTTTATGAGTAAATAGTTTTTTTGAAAATTGATTAATTACAAAGAAGAATTTTAATGTCTATCATCAATTTCTGGGAAAAAATTCTCGTCATCTTTGTGTTCTTCACTCACAAATAAATGGCAATAACAGGCTCCAAATTCTTTAACATCAATATTTCTATAAACACAAGGACATATAATATGTTTGTCTATTTCAGCATCATTATTAGCTAACCGACATGGACAGTTTAAGTAACCGTAATTATTATAATTATCAACTAGACCTTGTATGGTTTCCATACAATGTTCATAATTTTTATGAAGATAGTATCCTTTTTCTTCTTCTTTTTTAAATGTTTGATAAAGCTCTTCAGTGGTCATTTAATTAATGCCTCCCTTAGAGCGTTTTCTCTAAATCCTGTAATAATTTGCCCTGTTGCAAGACGTATCGTAGGATAAGAACCACGTGGATTATAAATTTTTAATTTATCCAACAAGATCTTATAGATTGGTTTTGGATATGTATCTATATAGATAATCGTGTATGGTATATTATGTTCATCTAAAAAAGCCCTTGTTTTTTTGCAGTGATTACAAGTAGAAAGAGCATAAATAAACGTATTAGGCACATTTTCTGGTTTGAGTGCCATTTGATAAAGCGTTTGCTCTTCTTGTGAGAGCTTTTTTAAAAGTTCTTCAACAGGTATATCTTGGTCATTTGATTTACTTTTAAAGTAAACAAAACCAATAATTATAAGAGCAAAAGCAACAAAGACAAGTAGAATATTTGCAGTCACAAGTAATCCTTTTTGTTAAGTTAAAAATTTACTTCTTTATAATAGTATAAATGAATTTTTGAATAAGTCTAGTTTTATTTCTTTTTAGGCTTAAAATATTCTTTTTCCGTATATCGTTTACTTGGAAAATTCTTTTTAGATTCTTTTTCTATTTTCTTTTTATTGATTTTATTTTCTTGTTTATCAAGTGAAAATTGTTTTTCAGTTTCTAAAAAATCTCGTATTGTTTGTTGGTTATTGGTTTTTATCCAAGCAAATAATGCTTTAGATTTTATGTCTCTTTCAATTTTTTGAGGAAATTCAACATCACAAAGCATACCTGTTGCGTATTTTGCACTATCCAAAATAAGGAGAAGTCCTTTTTCATGGCAAGCATATCTGGCTCTGCCTTTAAAACGTGGAACAACAAAAGCATCAGAAATAATACGTGCTTTTTGAAAGCTTGTATCACTTTTTAGTATTTTTTCTGCTTCTTGGCTTTTTGCAAGAAAAAGATAAGAAAGACTAATTGAATCTTTATCTAATCCTGCTTTTTGGGATAAGAGTTTAAGATTTTTAGGTATATATGTTGCCTTTGCGTTGAAATGACACCATGCATTTTGTTTATTACAGTTTTTATTGGATAAAGGACAATCAATTCCTTGAGGACAGGGGCTTAAAATTTTAAATGGAGCTTCTTCTGAAAGAAAATCTTCTGTGAAATTTTGTGAATATGTATTTTCGTCTTCAAAATCATTTTCAAAATCATCATCAAGACTTTGTTCTGTTACAAGAGAGCGTAAGATTTGTATCATTCTTGCTCCTTGTCGTGTACCAGGTTCAACTACAAAAATTTTACCATTATCTTGTAGTACTTGTGATGCTTGAGAAAAAATTTGACTAATTTGTTCATGTGTTGATATTTTTTTCTTTTCATCACCTTCATTTAATACATTACCCATAGTAACAAGAAAAGGTTTTTCATGTAATTGACGAAAAACTTTATGATTTGGACTACGTAAAATTTTAATTTGCCATTGAGATTGAGGGTCAAGGGTGTTACGTAATTCTTCAAAAAGTGTTTTGCCTATTTGTAAAGGTTGTGGTGCAACATCACAGCAAATAAAAGTAATTTTTTTATCTCGTAAATCTTTTCGTGATAACCATAAAGCAAGAGGAAGAGTTAAAGGTCCTGATCCTAAATCTACAAAAGTAGCTTCTTTTGGTATTGTTCCAAAATTAAGGGACGGAAAAAGTTTACATAAGCGTATTAAGTTCCACATCATAAAAAAATGAAAATACGCTGATAAAAGTCTTGGACTTGTCCAGTAAGGACGAGATAAAAATTCTCTATCAACAGTGAGATATTCTGATAAATCTTTGCAAGCATAAGGAAGTTCTTTTTTATGGCTTGCTTTCATAGGAATAAGAGTATCCAATAAAGGATAAATGGCATTTAATCCTTTTTGGGTAAATGTATCAAATTCTGTAAAAAGTTCTTTTTGCATATAACCTACTTTTAAAAATGCATATTTTCAATATAGCGAATATTATACTCTTCTTGGTTAGTTAAATCAATTATTTGTGTTTTTTCTATATTATCAATAAGTTGTGTTAAAATCTTTGGGTTGTTTTTTATTTCTATTAAACCTTTTAATGAAGTATTTCCTAAAATTTGTGTTTTATTTTTACTTGTTTTAGGAAGAAAACCTAAATTTTCTAAGGTTGTTAATGGAATATATTGACTTAGAGAACCTGAAAGAAAAATATTTTCTATTTGATTATGTTCCATAAAAATTTCAATAGCAGAAGAAAAAGCAGCTTTTACTTTTAATATATTTTCAATATCTTCTGCACAAATATAAAGATTTTCTGTTACGTAAAGGCGTTTTTCATTGTTTTCAACTTTGATTTTTTGTTGAATTTTTTTTGCTAATGGTGAAATGCTATCAATAAAAAATCCTTGCCTATCAATAAGTTGGACAGAAAGAAGAATATTTATAAGATTAAGATATGCTGCTCCGCAAATAAATTGCGGTGTTCCTTTACATGTATAACTCAATCCAAATGGGCTTAAGCTAAAATCAAGAATAATGTTTTCTCCTTTTCCATGAACAGCTCCTCCGCAACGCATTCCAACTCCTTCAAGAGCTGGTCCTAAAGGGATACTTGCAGCATAATTTTTTTGTTGGGTATAAAAAATAAATTCTCCATTTGTACCTAAATCTGCTAAAATAAAATTTTGTAAATTAGGATAGTTAGCTAAAATATAAGCAAAACCAGCACAAGCATCAGCTCCAATAAATGCACTAAGTTGTGGAGGGGTATAGATAGGAGGTAAGTTATCTATCTTAGTATAATTATTACCTTTATTTACTAATTGATAAGGGGCTTGCATGAGTTTACTACTTTCTTTACCTAAGAAAATAGCTGTCATAGCAGGGTTTGCTCCAATAAGAATTTCATCAATAATAATATTTTTATGTTGTAATGCACTAAGTAATTTTTTTATATATTCAAGAACACATTCTTGTAATAAGCTTTTTTGTTTTTTTTCAATAAAATTTACATAATATAAGCGTGCCATAACATCAGCACCAGCAATCATTTGTGGATTAAGGATTTGACCAGTTACATAGGTTTTTTCTTTGTTTGCAACTTCCCATTGAATTGAAGTTGTTCCTAGATCTATAAATAAATTGCAGTGAATTGTTGTTTGAATAGGATCTATATCTAATATTAATTGTGTTGAATTTTTATGTAAATCATCATAAATTTCAAAAATTGTATTGTCTTGTAATTCATGTTTGCAAGCTAAACGTATATTATTTTCTTGTTCTTGTTGAGATAAAAGTGTTTTTTCAAGTTCTGTTAATAGGGGAATGTTTGTAAGATATTTTACTTTGCAACGTCCACATTTTCCAATACCAGTGCAAAGAGGTCGTGGAGTAAGTGCAGAATGTGTAAAAATTAAGTGTCCTAATGCATTTTGTGGAAAGTTAGTGTAATTTATTGTAATTTCTTTATTAT
>JAHHTE010000032.1 GCA_020024815.1 Mailhella sp. | reverse complement strand
TTGGATTAAAAAGTTTTGAGGAGAGAGTTTGAGAGGGGAACTTTTTCAAAAGTTCCCTTCTCAAAGAAATAATTTAGAAAAAAACTCTAGTTATATATTATTTCAATCCCAAACTTTTATAAATTGTTTGCATATCAACATTATTACGTACAATATTTGCTAAATTATCAAGTGATTTTTCAATGTTATAGGGTATATATTTTGTCATTTTATTTAATCCTAAATTTTCTCGTATGTAGTTAAGATATTCATGTCTAAAACTATCATTATCAAATAAGCCATGAATATATGTAGCCCAAATTCTATTTTTTGCGTAACCATAAATTTTTTCGTTATCGTGAAAATAAGCGTCAAAATTTTGATTGATAGTATTTTCAGAACGTTCTTGTTTTACTATTGTTTCTTCTGTTGTTTCACCATGATGAATTTCATATCCATAAATTGTGCTTGAAAGAGGACTTTGAATATTTTCCACTGTTGTTAAGCATTTTTCTTTATTAAATATAGATGAAAGAGCAAGAAGTCCAAGTCCTTCTGTTTTTTCAATATTTGTTTCAATATGATGGGGATCAAGAATTTCTTTTCCTAACATTTGTAAGCCACCACAAATACCTAGTATAAAACCATTATTTTGTGCAAATTCAACAATTTTTTGTGCTAAGCCATTTTCTTTAATGTGTTTTAAATCTTCAACAACACTTTTTGAACCTGGAAGTATTACAAGATCAGGATCGCCAAAATCTTGTGTATTTCGCACAGCTCGCACTATACATTCTTCTTCAAGAGCTAAGGGTTCAAAATCTGTATGGTTAGATATTTTGCCTAGCATAATGATAGCAATATCAAGTTTACGGTTTGGATCATTCTCTTTTTTATAATTAATTTCTTGTATTTTATTTGCCCAAATACTGCCTGCCATATCTTCTTCTGGTAAGTTTAAATCCCAAATATAAGGAATAACTCCAAGTACAGGCTTTCCTGTAACATTTTGCATATAGTCATGGGCTGGAGCTAATAAAGAACTATCACCACGAAAACGATTAACTAAAAAGCCCGTTATTCGCTTTTCTTCCATATATGTTAGGGTTTGCCATGTGCCTAGAAATGAGGCATATATACCTCCGCGATCAATATCTCCAACTAAAAGGGTAGAGGCATTAGCATATTGAGCCATTTTTATATTAACTATATCATTTTCTTTTAAATTGATTTCAGCAGGACTACCAGCACCTTCTAAAACCATCATATCGGCTTCATTGGATAATTCATCATAAGCTTTTGTAACATATTTCCATAATTCATTTTTCTTTTTATAATATTCTCTTGCATTTGCTGTTCCAATGGGGTTGCCAAGTACAATGATTTGTGATCCCATATCTGTTTGCGGTTTTAATAAAATGGGATTCATGCGAGCATCAGGGTCAGTTTTGCAGGCAATGGCTTGCACTATTTGTGCACGTCCCATTTCTTCGCCTAATGCTGTAACACCAGAATTTAAAGACATATTTTGTGCTTTAAAAGGGCGTACTTTATAACCATCTTGCGTAAAGATACGGCAAAAAGCTGCTGTTAAAATACTTTTTCCAGCATTTGATGATGTCCCTAATAACATTAATGCAGGTTTCTTTTGAGGAAATATAGGTTTTTCATTTGTTAGGATATGTTTTAAAGCCTGACAAAGTTTTGTATGATCTTCTTCAAAGCGTACTGCTACACGATAAAAATTTGTTTCCAAACCATGATAATTAGAACAATCACGTATGGTTATAGAATGTTTTTCTAACAATTCTTGCCATAGATTTTCTTTGTTCACGCTAAATAAAATATAATTTGACCATGATGCATAAAGAGTTAATCCTTTAATTTCAAGGAGTTTTGTATATAAATCTTTTTTTCGGAGAATATTTAATGTTTGATGTTTTTCTAAATCATTTTGTATTATTTCATTATGTGTAAAAAGTTTTTTTGCTACTTGAATGGCAAAATTATTAACATTCCAATAAGGAAGTTCTTTTTGAATTTTACTAGCTAATTCTTCATTGCAAGCAAGATAACCAAGCCTTAATCCAGCTAATGCATAAAATTTTGTAACAGAACGAATAATAATAGCATTTTGTGGTAATGTATAAATAAGACTTTTTGCTTTTGTGTATTCTATAAATGCTTCATCAATAATAAAGAAACAATTTTTTTTCTCATGAATAAGAGATAATAATTCTTGTTGTGGAAAAAAACTTCCACTTGGATTTGCTGGGTTTGCAAGAAAAATGAGGGAATTATCTTGTATTGTAAGAATTTGTTCTTTAAGTTTTTGTAATAAAATTTTTTGTTGATTTTCAATATCAAAAGAAAAAAGTGTTTGTTCATCTAAACTATTATTTTTTATAATAGGAGGAAGTTCTGCATTAATATGGTGAATGGTATAACCATTTTTTTCAAGTGCTTTTTGGTATTCACTAAAAGCAGGTTCTATTATTGTAGCTTGTGTATACGTTGTTTTTAATGCTTGCGCTAGAGCATAAAATAGTTCGTTACTTCCATTAGCAAAAACAAAATTTTGTGGTTTTAATTGATAATATTGGCTTGCTAAATCTTTTAATTCATTTGCTTCAGGACTAGGGTAACAATGTATTGTATTTAAGGCATTAATAAGTGTGGCTTTGATAAATTCAGGCATACCATCAGGACGTATATTAACACTAAAATCAATGATATTTTTAGGGGAAATTCCAGTTTGTTGTTGCCAAAAATAAAAATCTCCACCATGACTATACTTATTGAGTAAGGTATTCATAATAGTCCTTTATTATTCACAAATTGAGGAATTAGCAAAATAAAAATGCATATATGATGCAAAAACATTTTTATAAATAATTCCTATGGGTTGTTTGTTTATAGTTAAAAAAGGTGTATAATCTTGTTCTAATTTTATATCAGACCAATGAAATTCATGCCCACGAAAATATGTAATTTTTTTATCTAAAAAAAATGGTGTGTTGCAAAAATATCCTTGTTTATATCCTAATGAATGTAAACGGTTTCCCATTATTGCTGTTGCTTTTATAACATTACACATAGGGTATATGTTACTATGGGCTTGCTCTAAATTTTTATGATCAAGACTTTGTTCATTTGTGGTAATAAGTTTAGAACAAAGATACATATAGCCACCACATTCCGCAAAAATATAGCCATTATTTTCCGCAAAATTAAAAATTGCTTGTCGCATTTGTGTATTTTTGCTTAATAAATCTGCATAAATTTCAGGGTAGCCACCACCTAAATATATGGCATGAACATTAGGTAATTTTTTATCTTTTAAAGGTGAAAAATAACAAAGTTCATAACCATTATTTTCTAAATAATGTAAATTTTCCGGATAATAAAAGCAAAAAGCTTCATCATAGGCTATACCGATTTTTTTATTTTGAGTTTGTTTTTTTTGTATAGCAAAATTTTTTAGGGTATTTTGATAATGTGTAAGAGATAAAAGTTTTGTTATATCAATATGTTTTTCTAAAATATCAGCTAATAAATCAAGTTGTTTTTCTAATTCTTCATTTGTTTGAAAAATATGATTTAATCCTAATTGACGTTCTTTTGCTTTAAAATGTATATTTTTAGGAATATAACCTAAAAGAGGTGGTAAATTCCATGCTGCAAGGCTTTCTTGTAAAATTTGATAATGTCTTTCACTACCTACGTTATTTGCAATAATTCCTACAAGATTAATAGAATATTCTTGGGCTTGTTCATAAAAACCACGTACTATGGCACTTATTGATTGTGCCATACCTTTGGCATTAATTACCATAATTACAGGTAGTTGTAAGAGTTTTGCAATGTGGGCAGTACTTCCTTCTATATTGGGTAAATTATTTTGTTTTTCTGTTGAATGTAAATATGTAGGTAAAGAAAAACTCTTTTCTTCATATTTTTTACCGTCAAAAAAACCCATTACCCCCTCAATAATGCTTATTTCTGCTTGGGTATAGTATTTTGTAAAAGTATTGATAACTTCTTTTTCTCCCATGAGCCAAGTATCTAAATTATAAGAAGTATTTTTACTTGCAATGGCGTGATAGCTTGTGTCAACATAATCAGGACCACATTTAAAGGCTTGTACTTTATGGGTACGAGAAAGTAAACGCATTAGTCCCATAGCAAGTGTTGTTTTGCCTTCACCAGAACTAGGAGCAGTGATACAAAAAGCAGATGAATATGTTTGCATAATTTAATATTTTTTGGGTGGGATTTTTAGAGAATTTTTAGTTTATTATTTTAACATAGTATATTCTTTATTTGTTTTTATACCAAAATAAATTTAGAATTTTTTTTAATATAAAATACGTATGGTTCTATAAGTAAGTATAACAGTAAAAAATAAATGATTATTGAGGAGGAAATTCCTCCTCAAAAATTATTTATTATATTTTTCCATGTAGCCTCGTGCTTCATAAAGGTATGTATCATCAAAAATGGTGCGTTCACTACCAATAATGAGCAATGTGGACATATCAATTTCCTCAAATGGAAAATCTTGTAATTTTCCTATCCATTTTGTTTCATTTTCGCGACCAGCATTTTTTACATACGCTGATAATGTTTCTTTTCCACGTGTTTCAAGGAAAATTTGAATGGCTTCATGTAAAAGATCACGGCGTTTTTTACCTGCTGGGTTATAAAGAGCTATTGGTAAAGCACTGCTTGCCACTGCATGTAAATTTTGGTGAACTTCATCACTTGGAACAAGTAAATCAGAAAGACTTACAAGGCAAAATCCATTTTGTAATGGAGCACCAAGACTAGCTGCTGCAATATTTGCAGAAGTAATACCTGCATACGTATTGACAATTATAGAATTAAATTCTGGAATATTTCTACGTAATTCAAGCAAAAGTCCTGCCATTGCTAAAATACCAGGATCGCCTGAACATACCATACAAACATGCTTACCTTTGCAAGCTTCTTGCATGGCTTTTTTGCAACGTTCTATTTCTCCCATCATACCGTTTTGAATAATAGGTTTATCACCAATATCATTTCTTATAAAATCAAGGTATGGGGTATAACCAGCAATAACATCACAATTTTTAATAATTTCCATTACTTCAGGAGTAATATGTTTATGTGAGCCTGAACCAAGTCCTACAACACTCATAATACCTTGTTTTTGTGAGCAAATTTTTCCATGAGGAAGTTTAGTTAAGGCAAAAGTAAGGCATTTTTCATAGGCTGTTTTTTCAACAAAAGGACGCTTTACTTTTGGATAACCAGCACAAAGCAAGGAGGACGCTTCACTTACTGATTTTACGCCAATTTTATTATGAACAGTTTGTGATGGATTTGGAATAGCAATGTTTTCAAGTTCTTGTTCTTCATAAAAATATGTAGGAACATGGAGTTTTTCTGCAAGATTAAGAATTGCTTTCTCGTCTTTTTTTAAGGAAACACTAGATATTCTTGCAATTTGTTTTTCTGAAATATTATGGCTAGAAAGAAAATCATGTAAACGTTCTTGTACAAGTTCTGGCTCTACACCTTTTCTACACCCAATACCTAAAACAAAGGATTTTGTGCTAAGATAAAGATTTTCTTCATCAGAATAAGCAAGTTCTTCTTGTGGAAAATCTATAAAAATACAAGAATTATTTGTTTTTTGGTTTGCATAGTGTATGCCTAATTTTTCAAAATATTGTGTATAAAGCTCTTTATCTCCAATAAAATCAAGAGGTTCATTATGTAATAATTTTGAATTGATGGTTTTTATTGCTTTGGGATTTAATATTCTTGCATTTAATTCCATTGCAATTTCATCAATGCCAGTTTTATTATTTGTATCTGTTGCGGTGCTAATGCAAGCTTGACCGCCTGTAATACGAGCAATTTTACGAGCAAGGCGATTAGCTCCGCCAATATGCCCAGATACAAGGCTAATAATATGGCTACCACTATCAGAGCAAGAAAGAACAGCAGGATCATAGCTTTTATGTTCAAGGCATGGGGCAATGGAACGTACTGCAATACCTGTTGCTCCTATAAAAATATGGGCGTCAAAGCTATTCCAGTTTTGGCTAATAAGATTTGTAATATTGCCTTTTTGGATAGTTATAGCTTGTTCATCTTCATAAACTGAATATATTTGTGTAGGTAAATTAAGTCCTTGTGTGATTTCTTTTGCTTTTGCAAGTCCTTGTTTTGAAAATGCGTATAAGGCACAAGTTCCTTGAAAATATTCACGTTGTAAATTATTTCTATATCCATGCGAGAAAGTTTTTTCATAAAGTTTAGAAACATTTTTATCTTCTTGACCTTGTAAAGCTTTACCAACAAAAATAAGTGCTTGGCGACCAAAGCCTGCTTCTTCTACTTTTTGGCTAATATCTGCTATTGTACCACGTAAAATGCGTTCTTCTTCCCATGTTGCACGATAGACAACAGCAACTGGCGTATCAAGACTTAGCTCTCCATTTTTGTGTAAATCTTCCATAAGATCATCAAGTTTTCCTGTGCTAAGGAAAAATACAAGGGTAGCACCAGTTTTAGCAAACGCACTTGCTTTTTCTTTTTCTGGCATAGGGGTTCTGCCAGGTGTTCTTGTTAAAACAACGCTTTGGCTAATTTCAGGAGATGTAAGTTCTATACCAAGTCTAGCTGCTGCTCCAAAAACACTACTTACACCGGGAACAATTTCTATTTCACAACCTTCTGCTTTTATAAGGCGAATTTGTTCATTAATAGCACCATAAATTGCAGGATCCCCAGTATGCAAGCGAACAACTTTTTTATTATCTTTAGCAAATGCAAGCATAGTAGAAACTTGTTCTTCTAAATTCATGTTTGCACTGTCTTTGATTACACATTCTTTTTTGCAATGTTTTAAAAGTTGGGGGTTAACTAATGAACCAGCATAAAGAACAAAATCAGCTTCTTGTAAAGCTTTTGCTCCACGTAAGGTGATTAAATCTTCTGCACCAGGACCAGCACCAACTATAAGTATTTTATTCATATTTTTTCCTATATTTTTTTAAAGATAAAAAGATAAATTGTATTTGTTTGTTTAAAATGATGATAAATTTTAGCTAGTTCATTTTCATTACTTATAGCTATTTGTAATAAATCAAGTTTTTGCAATTTTGCATTTTTATATGCATACAGAGTATGATAATTTTCTAAGGTTACAGCACTAACAAGAAGTAGGGCATTATCATACATATTGGGTATACAATTATCTAAAATTTGAGGAAGATCTTTTCCTCCACCCCCTATAAAAATACGGTGAGCTTTAGGCAAATCTGGAATAATTTCTAAAATTTTTCCATGATGCAAAGTATAATTTGTAATACCTAAATTTTTTTGATTATTTTGTATAATGTGTATGCGATTTTCATTTTGTTCAACGCCATGAACATCAATGTTTGTAAGTCCTGCTACTTCTAAGCCAACAGCACCACTACCAGCTCCTAAATCCCACATAGTACCAAATTTAGGTAAACGTAATCTGGATAAAATAATAGCTCGTACATCTGATTGAGTAATAAGATTATTTTCTTTTTCAAAAACTTCTTCTGTTAATCCAAGTGTAAGAGCTTGTTTTTGTTGAAAATGTGTTATTTCTGTTTGGTTATACTCTAGAGTATAGGGTAATAGCACAAGAATAGAAGTAGGGGAAACTTCTTTTTGTTGAATTTCTTCTAATGTTCCTTGAAAAATATATTCTTTTTCTGTTCCTAAGTTATCAGCAAGTATAGATTTTCTGCTTTTTTGTGTAAAATCAAAAATAATAATTTCTTGGGCTATTTTATGAGCAAGGAATTTTGAACCACCATAAATAACAGGCATTTTTTCTACTATGATTTTTCGTAATGGCAAAGCATTGCTAAAATGGGCAGTAAAAAGACTTGCATTTTCCCAAGCTAGACCAAGTCGAGAAAAAAGAGCTTGAAAGGCTGTAATATGAGGATAAAAAATACAATTTGCTTGTAAATTATTTTCTTGTAAGGTTTTTTGTAATGTTCCACCAAAACCATTATAAAGGCAATCACCACTACAAAGAATTAATATGGTTGAATTTTTTGAAAGTTCAATAATTTCTTTAGCTTGTTCTTTTGCTTTTGCTGTGATAGCTACTTTTTTCGCGTTTGTATTTTCATTTGCAATTTTTTCTAATAAATTTTTTGAACCGTAAATATAACTAACATCTTTTATTAATTGTTTTAAAAAAGAAGTAATCTGAAAATCAATTCCGCATGAATATATATGAATAATATTTTTTTCTTGATTTGTTATCATGTTGTTACCTTATTGTGTTTCACTATGTTTTATCATAATAATAGTACCATCAAAATCACAAATAAGAATATGAAAAATACCAGTAGGATAAATACTCTTGAAAAAAATAAGAGCTTTTTCTGCTAAATTATTGAGGATTTGTTTTTGTCCACTATCAGTAAAGGAACAAAGGGCTTCACGTACTGATTGGGCATTTTCCCAAGTATTATCTATAATTTCACTTTGTGGTAATAGTGTAATTGCTTGTGCTATTTCATTTTTTAATAATGATAAATCTTGTTCTTCTTTATGGGCATGAGTGTAAAATTGTTTTGCTGCATATTTACAAAGTTTTCCTGCCATGCAAGCAATACTTACTTCTTTTATCGCGAATTTTTTCGCTGTTTCTATGCTATGGCCTATAAAATCAGCAATGGAAATAAAAGCACTATCAGGAAGATTTGTATAATATTTTTTTGCATTATTTAGACTTCTGCCACCAGTTGAAAAAACAATATGTTCTCCGTGTTCAAGATATATTGTATTAGCACAAATAGTTATTGTTGCTTTATAGGCATCATGACTAAAAGGACGAACATGCCCAGTTGTACCTAAAATTGAAATACCACCAATAATGCCAAGTTTGCTATTTAGTGTTTTTTTAGCAAGTTCTTCACCATGTTCAACAGATAAATTTAATTGAAAAACATTTGTTTTGGGATTTTCATACGTAGCAAAATCATGTAATTTTAAATTTTCCATGAGCATTTGACGAGGTTTTTTATTAATAGCCCATTTACTTTCTTCGCAATCTAAACCTTTTCGTGTGCATAAACCAATGCCACGCTCTGCATGAAGAATAAGCGTATTATTGCCAATAGATAAAATATAATCTTCTTTTTGTGCTTGAGAGAGTGCAGATTCACAAAAAGTTGCTGATAAAATAGCTAAATGTGTACAATCTGGGTCATCACCACCATCTTTTTGAATTTTTAAAATACCATGATTTAATTCATCAAGAATAAGGGGAAGTTCTTTTTTTTGTTGGTCAAGAAAAAGAATTTCAATATGGTTTGGAACATTTTTTGTAAGATAATTTTTCCACAGTCCAACACAGAGTGCTGTCATACAAGCACCAGTAGAATATCCATATCGTAAAGATTTTTCTTCTTTTTCTTGCATAGTTTTATTAAAATTATTTTGGAAGTTTTATTTTTTTATATTGTTTTTTCTTTTTATAAAAAAAATATAATAATTATGGGATAGGGGAATTTTTTGGTTTTTCCCTTAGTATGGTATATTAATCTAAAATATTTTCCATAATAGCGTGTAATGTTGTTACAGCTAAGGCACTTCCTCCTCGTCTACCTAAAAGGCTAATATAAGGAATAGAACAAGTTGTTAAATATTCTTTTGATTCAACAACATTTACAAAACCAACAGGCATACCAATAATTAAAGCTGGTTTTGCATTGTCTTCTAAAACATATTGCACTGTTTTTGCTAAAGAAAGAGGTGCATTACCAACTAAAATAATAGCATTATCAAGTAAATGTCTGTTTTTTTCAACAGCACAAATAGCTCTTGTACGTCCTTCTTTTTTGGCTTTGGTAATAACATCTTCATCACTAATAGAACAAATAAGTTTTTCTTCTGTATATTGTGGATTTATTTTTTGTAATTTTGCAAGGGAAAGTCCTGAACGTATCATTTTAGAATCACAAATAATATTTGCACATTTTTGTAATGCTTCAATACCTGCTTGAATGGGATTATTACTAAATGTTAAGGTGTCAGCAATATGTATATCAGCAGTAGTATGAATAAGTCTACGTGCTACTCGCCACTCTTGTTCTGGTAATGTTGCAAGGGGAGTATTGCGTGTTTCTTCATAGATAACACGAAAACTTTCTTTTTCTATTTCATCACCTGATAAATTCCATCGTATATTCATATAAAACCTATTTTTTAACCATAATTAAAGATAAATAACTTTCTGGTAGTTTTTCTATTTCTTCAAGACCATAGGCTATTTTTTCATGTTCAAGACCTAAATTTTCACCATAAATAATTTCAATATGAGGAAATTTTTCTTTTTCTTTTTTTAGTCTTTCTAAAAGAGCTTTGCGTGATCTGTATGTTTTTAATAAAATGGTAGTGGAATTATGAGGAAATTCAATTTGTTCCACATCTTCTGCTTTGAAAGAAGGAATAACATGAAAACCTTCTCTATTTTCAACAAGTATTGTCTTTGTTTTTGCTGCAAGTGTTGTGAAAGAGTTAATACCGGGAATAACTTCAAATTCAATTTGAGGGTGTTTTTCTAAAATTATTTTTAAAATATAACCAAAAGTACTATATGTCATAGAATCACCTAATGTTGCAAAAGCAACATCTTTTCCTGATTCTAATTCTGTAAGAATTTTTTGAGCATTTTCTAAAACTTTTGCTTCTCGTTCTTTTTGGTCTTTTGCCATGCTAAAAACAAGAAGTTCTACTTTACCTTGTGGTTTTATATATTCAACAACAGATTTTGAAACACTATCAGATGCATTTTTAGAAATAACAGTAAAGATACAGTCTATATTTTTAAGAATATTATAAGCTTTAATTGTAAGATATTCTGGATCTCCTGTACCGATTCCAATTCCGTATAATTTACCAAGTTTCATTGTATATCCTAGAAATAAAAGTATTCTATTTTCTAGCATAAACAATACGTTACGTCAAATTAGTATTTGCTATAAAATAGAATACAATACGTTATAATTAACTATAACTCTTTTTAAAGAAAATATGTTTTTAATTTATAAGAAAAATTTTTTAATAATCTAAAAAGTTATGATTAATGTTCAACGTATTCAAAATTTGAATAATCAATTTTTTTCTCTTCTTTTTTTGTTTCTTGTTGTTTTTCATTTTTTATAATTGCTAAGATATTTGAATTACTATTAGTAGCTATGGTGTAGCTTTGAGTATAAAATTCATATATAACTAAACTAAGAAATAGAAAAAAAACTGATAGTACAATAAAATTTTTCATATTATTTTACCTTGTTTATTCTTTTATTTTTTTAGAAGGAGTTAATAATTTTCTCCAAAATAAAATATAATCAAAAAAAGGAGTCATTGGGCAAAGTAAATGACACCAAGGTTTTTTGAAAATAAGTGATGAAAGTATTACAGCTATACTAAGAACAAAAAGTGTAAATGAACCAATCATATTAAATGTTTTTCCAAAGGGTTCATAGGTAGCATAACTTGGAATTGCATAATAAATTGCAAAACAAAGAATTAATAATGTAAAAAATCTTGTTATCCATTTTATAAAATTATTTTTAGGTGGCATGGAGCAATGGGTAATAAGTGAAATACCTTCTTGCAATGTACCAAAGGGGCAAATATGGGAGCAATAAAGATTTTTTTTAGTAAAAACTACACATAATATAGCAAGGATAAGTGCAAAAAGAGGTGCATAACTTGCAATTCCATTTTTCCAAATTCCACTTAAAAGAAGGGTAATGGTGGAAAGAGAAAATTGCATACTAAAAAGAATTCCAACACTAACAAAAGAAAGCCCTGCTAAAATATAATGACTTTTTAATTTATTATATTTAAAGTTTTTAGTTGAAATCCAAAAAGCACTTAAGAAAAGAAAAAGGACTATGCCTAATTTATAAAGTTCTGAACTAGAAAAAATTGCATTTTGTTTAATATTTTGGTTATGTTGTTGTGGAATGGCTAATTCTTGTTGCACTGTATTGTTTGTTATTAGATTATGAGATGCCTTTTCTACTGCGTGAATGATGGCATTAGAAGAAATTGTTGCTCCTGATACTGCATCAGGGGGAATTATATTTGTTATTGATTGATTTAAAAAATGATTAGGTAATTTATTTTCTAAAATTTTATCTAAATATGGTTTTGTATCAGGACTTTTAATAAGAACAACTGTATCAATTTTTTTTTCTTGATTAGCTATAATAGCAAGTTGCATAGGTCCTGAATACCCAACATGGCTTGCAAATGAAATATATAAAGGTAAATTATTTTCTGCAATTACTTTATAAATATTATCTGTATAGTGTAAAATGTTTTTTGAATTTGGAATAAATTCTTGAATAAGTTTTATACTTGTATTTTGTTCTTTTAGAAAACCTAAAACAATAGAAAAAATAAGTGGTATAATACTTAAAATTCCAATATATTTTTCAAGCTTAGTATTCACAACTTTCTCCACAAAAAAGGGGAAAAATCCCCTTTTTTTATACTTTTTTAGAAAAAACAAAACGATTGATGAGAAATACAAAAATAATAAGTTGTGGTAGTCCAAGAAAACCTATAAAATACCAACCAGCTTGACTTTCATATTCACCAGCTAAAGTAAATCCTGCTCCAATAGTTAAACATATAAGAGCAAAAAGGATATAAAGAATTGCCATTTGCCAATTTTTAATAGTTTTTCCAAGATGTTTTATCCATGCATAGCCACCAGCTATAATAAGAATTTGCATAGCACCCAAAATCATCCAAAAAAGGCTATTTATCATTGTAGAACCAGGAAACATAGTTAACTCCTTATTAATCTAATCCGTGATATTCCCAATTTTTTTCAACATTTGAGAAGAAGTCTTCTGCTCTCATCCACCATGGAGGGTTATGATAAACTGCTTCTTTACCACCGTCCCATTTAGAACGAAATTCTTCACCACTAGGATATTTGAAGAAGTTTTGTTGCATAGCAAGTAATCCTGTTGCAACAAGACCTGATGGATCACGAGGTTCTAATTCTCTTGATATGGTATGTATCCAAGTATTTTTTCTTGTATAAGGGCATACACCAACACAAACACGACAGCCAAGACCGTCAATAGTTGCACCACTTACCCATTGTGTATAGCATTTTTCTTCATCAAGTAACCAACGTTTGAAACCACGAACAACTGTTTTTGGTTCATCATCAAAAGGAATTGCACCTGAAGGGCAAGTTTCTGCACAGATTTTGCATTTTTTACAGAATTCAGCCATTTTAACGTTAATTGGTTTATCATATTCAAATTCAATATCAGTAATTACAGCTGCTGGTCTAAAGTTACAGCCAAGCTCTGGAATCATTGCCATACCTGAACGGCTATATTCTCCAAGTCCTGATAAGAGAACATAAGGAGTCATCATTATTTCGTAGTGTGAACCAGGAAACTCTGCTCTTGCTGGATAGCCAAGTGCCTTAATAAAGTTTTCCATTAAACCTGCACCACATCGAGAACGAAAATATGCGTCAAAAGAAGTGGAATAACTTACAGCACTATATGTTCCGTCCCAGTTCATTGGTACACCAAAGACAATAATGCTTTTCCAGTGTGCTGGAACTTTATCACCCCAAGAATCATGTCCTTTATTTGGCATACCACGCATTAAGTTTTTAAACATAAATCTTGGATCAAATTTAGTAATCCCAACAACAGACATACCAAATTGATGAGCCATTCTTTTTATAAGTTTAGATGCATGAGCTGGACTTTTAAATTCCATTTTATGTTTAGAAATACCACGATAATCCCAAACTTCTGGTGGTTGTGGAATACCAGTTTTTAAATAGTAATCATGTGGATCTTCAGGAACAGCAGAACCATTACTATTATACATAGCATGCATATACGCACTTGTATATGCTCCAGCAATAGCATAATGTTTATATGCTTCTTTTTCCCAATATTCTTTTCTTTTTACACCACGTTCAAATTGATCAAGCATGGCTTCGTAGCCTTTAGGGTGTTTGCGATAATATTCGCCAACAGCTCCGGGCATTTTTTCTACTCCCATATCAGGAGTCCATTTTTTTTCTTTAATAAGATTTACAACATCTTTAGTACGTTCAAAGAGAAAATCTGTCCAATCAGGTCTTTCTACTTTACCTATTGGGGGCATCATTGCAGGTACTTCTGCTCTAAATGGTTCACGGTTAAAGAACATATCTCCACCTTGATATGTTCTACCATAACCAGTATATGCATCATCAGAACGCCCAGTTGCAAAACTTGCTGCAGCTGATCCTGCTAAAGTTGCAGCTGCAGCAGTAAGACCGCCAATACGAAGTAAATCTCGTCTTGAAAAATTTCCTTTCTTTTCTTCTTGTGCTTCTTTTGGGTTTTCATCTACTGAAAGCATTTCTTCACGATTTACATAATTTTTAGGATCGCTGACAATACTTAGAGGGTCTTCTGCTGTGTTTTGATTTGTTTCATTTTTTTCTAACATAGCTAATTCTCTCCTTTTATTTTTTTATTATTGATGAAAATTTTGGAATTACATTTTTATTAAGAATTTTATCAAAACTTAATTTTAAATCAGGAATTTTTTCTAATATAATTTCAATATATTCTAATGCATTTTGTTTATTATATTTTTCTAAAATTATATTTGCTTGATGTACTACATAATCACGGGCATCTAATTCTAATACTGCAAGCTGAACATGGAGTTTTGCTGCTTGTTTGAAATCTTGTAATTGTATTAGTGCTTCACCTTTTATTTGATATATGGAAATACTTTCAATAGAATTTTTTGCAATTATAGCATCACAAATTTCAAGTGCTTGTTGAGCATTATTTGTTTCTAAATAAGAAATAGCTAAGCCTCTGGCACTATCTAAATGATCAGGATTTAAAGCATAACTTTTTTGAAAATAAGGGAGAGCTTTTGCAAATTCTTTTTGGTATAAATAACATTCACCAGCCCAATAATTACCACCTATTGAATTAGCATCTAAGGTTGTGGTTTGAATAAAGTAGGGTAGAGCTTGTTCTGGTTTTCCCATGCAAGAATAACATAATCCTATTAGATAAATACTAGGTATATGGTTATTATCTTGTTTTATTATATTTTCTAATAGTTGGATACATTTTTCAAATTCTTTTGTTTGAAAGTAAAAATCAGCTAAATTATAATTAGCATTGATATTAGTATTACAATAAGATATTGCATCTATATAAGATTGTTCTGATTTTGCATATTGTTCAGCATAAAAATAGCAAAGTCCAAGTTCATTTTTTAATTGACTTAAAAAATATTTTTCTTGTTCTGAATGAATTTCATTATTTGTTCTGATTTTTTGTATTTGTTCTTCTAAATAAAGAATACAACCTTCTAAATTACGTTCGTTTTTAAAATCAATAAGTTTTTGTATGATATTTTTTTGTTCTGTACTGTAATTCATTTTTTCACCTTGTTATTTTATTAGCAAATAGTATGCCATATAATTATTCAATAATTTTAGTATATTATTTTTTTATGTATATTTTTAAAATATATTAAGTTGATAAAAAAATACTAATTTAGTAAAATATTACTAC
>JAHHTE010000031.1 GCA_020024815.1 Mailhella sp. | reverse complement strand
TGATTTAATAAATATTTAATTATTATAGTTAATTATGAATTATATGATAGCGTGATTTGTGAAAAAAAATTTTTATTAAAGTAGTATAAAAATATATTAAATTAACTTGACATTCATTTTCATTTTATATAAATCCCATGAAATATTGTTATTCATTATAATTACTAATAGAGAGAGTTTATGAATCATTCAAACCATGCTAATCCTCCTCAAGCAGAGGAATGGATTATTGAAAAGTATTTTGCAAAAGAAGGTGTTGATCCACTTTCAAGAGCTTTTGACGGTAAAATAGCTGTTCACCCTGGAATTAGTAGTGAGGCTGTTCCTGCTGAAAAAATTGATGAAGTAATGGCTCGCGTTTTAGATGAGCCAAGAAAAAATGATAGTGTTGCGTATATTCATGTACCATTTTGTGAGACACACTGTCTTTATTGTGGATTTTATAATAGAGGATACAGCAAAGAAGAAAGTGCAAAGTATACAGATACCTTAATCAAAGAATTAGAACTTTGGAATGGCAAAAGGGCAATGCAAATTGATCCTGTTCATGCTGTATATTTTGGTGGTGGTACCCCAACTTCTTTAGAAGCACAAGATTTAGAACGCTTAATTAAAGCAGTAAAAAAACATTTACCACTGGCTAATGATTGTGAAATTACTATTGAAGGACGACTTTATAATTTTGGTCAAGATAAAATGGAAGCTTGCTTTGAAGGTGGAGCAAACCGTTTTTCTCTTGGAGTACAAAGTTTTAATACAAAAGTTCGTCAGGCAATGGCACGTTTAGCAAGTAAAGAAGATGTTATGCGTCGTCTTGAGCTTTTAATGAGTTATCGCCAAGCAGCAGTTATTGTTGACCTTATTTTTGGTTTTCCAATGCAAACAATGGACGTATGGCTTGAAGACATTGAAGCAGCTATGTTATTAGATTTAGATGGTATGGATTGCTATCAGTTAAATGTTTATGGTCAAACACCACTTGGAAAAGCTATTAAAGAAGGTAAAATTGAACCTTGTGCTGATGTACCAATGCAATCAGCAATGTTTAAAGCTGGCGTTGAAAAATTACAAAATGCATTTTATCGTCGCTTATCTTTAACTCATTGGGCAAGAACAACAAGAGAACGTAACCTTTATAATTTAAAAGTAAAAGGTCGTGCAAATTGTTTAGCTTTTGGGCCTGGTGCTGGTGGTAACTTTGCTGGCTGGTTCTATATAAATCAACCTAATTACGCTAAATGGATAGAATTAGTTAATGAAGGCAAAAAGCCAATCATGAGTTTAACTGAACCAAATTCTCGTTTTCATTTCTTCCGCCATGTGGCTGAATCAATGGAACAAGGCTGGGTAGATTTTGTTAAACTTGAAAAAATGTATAATCTTGAATTATTAGCTCCATTACAACAACTTTTAGAGCAATGGCAAAGGGCTGGGCTTATTGAAATGAGAGGACAAATAATGGTGCTTACTTTGGCAGGACAATTCTGGCAAGTTAACTTATCACAGTTATTGCAAGATTTTATTAAGCATTTTTTAGAATAAATAGTATTGGCTTTTTTTGGGATTAGGGGTTTTATACTTTATAGAAAGTATAAAATAAATAGGTAAATACTAAAAATAATAAAAGGTTGGTTATGAAAAGGTTAAGTAAAACCGCAATAAAATTTGCTCTTTTGCTTATGAGTGGTATGTTTGTTTCTGCTCCAATGGTAAGTGCAGAAGAAACTGTAAAATCTGGCAATGTTTATGTTACAGCAACTCGTATTGAAAAAGAATTACAAGATGTTCCTATGAGCGTTACTGTAATGACTTCTGAAGATGTAAAACATTCTACTGCAAGAAGTGTTGGGGAATTATTACAAGATGTGCCAGGAGTTCAAGTTCAAAGTGATGGTTCACAAGGATTAAAACGTATTTCCATTCGTGGGGAGAATGCTTTTCGTACATTAGTTTTGATTGATGGACAAAAAATTTCTGAGCATAAATCCATGTCAGGTGCACCTATTTTGATTGACCCAGCACGCATTGAGCGTATTGAAGTAATTAAAGGACCTGCTTCTGTTTTATATGGTTCTGATGCTATTGGTGGTGTGATCAATATTATTACCAAAAAAGGTGGCAAAAAAGCTTTAGAAGGAAATGCTTATGTAGAATATAGCGGAGCTTCTGAAGGTTTTACAGAAGGTTTATCTGTTGCAGGGGCAAAAAATGGTTGGGAATATCGTTTATCAGGCTCCTATGCTGATCATGATAATATTCATACTCCTATTGGAACATTTGATAATACAGGTTTCCGTCAAAAAGATTTTAGTGGTTTCTTAAGTAAAGAAATTAATGAACATCTTGTTATTGGTGGTGCAATAGATTATTTTAATGGGGCTTTTAATAGTACCTCTTTAGAACAAGCATTAGATCCTAATGCGGATTTCTTTGTAAATGTACCTGATTGGACACGTCAAAAATATTCTGCTTTTGTGGAATTAAAAGATTTAACAGATTATTTACCTCGTGTTCGTGTAGATGCATATTATCAAGATTCACAAAAACAAATGCGTAACTTTATTGGTAATTACTACCATAAAGGTGATAAATTTGAATTTAACGGAATGCCTATTACCCTTACTAAAGATGGGCATATGATTATTGATAATACAGCCGATAATACAATAATCACAAAGGGTGCTTCTATACAAGCAGATTGGCAATTAGGTGAAAATCATTATCTTATCACAGGTTATGATATTGCTTATGATGAGTTAGAATCTTTTGGTGATTCTGGTCTAAACCAAAAGTTACCATTTAATATGGGTCCTATGCCTACACAAATGGCTATGAATACTCATACCTTTAAGTATTATGATGGTACACAATTGAGCCAATCACTTTTTGCTTCTATGGAAACATATTTACCTTATGACTTTACATTAAGTTATGGTGTTCGTTGGACTCATGTAAAAACAGAACTTACACGAGGCGATGAATATAAATATGGAACACTTACTACTCCTGTACCAGGAAGACCTCCAGTTATTTATGATGGTAAGCGTTCTGGTGGAGCAATGCTTGGTTCTGATTCTAATTCACGTCCAGTGTTTAACGTTGGCTTAGTGTGGACTGGTATTGAGAATTTAGCACTTCGTGCTACTTGGGCTCAAGGTTTCCGTGTTCCAAACTTGACTGAAAAATATATTGGTTCAGCAATGGGTGGAGGTACTATTATTGGTAACCCACTTCTTGATCCAGAAACTTCAAATAACTTTGAAGTTGGTGCAAGATGGAATAATGGTGTAACAAATTTTGATCTTGCATTCTTTTATGCAATTTCTGATAATTATATTGCTAGATTTGAAATGAAACCTAATGAATTTCATTTCCAAAATGTTTCAAAAGCAACAACTTTTGGCTCTGAATTAGCATTAAGCCATGATATTAATACTAGTTTTGCGAAATTCACACCTTATACTACAATAACTTGGATGAGACGCGAGTTTGATGATGGTAAAGGTTTTACAACCTATAAGACTGATAATCCTAATTTAGTAGGTCGTTATGGTCTTCGTATGGAAAAAGCAATTAATGAAAATCTTGGTATAACTGCTGACCTTTATGGAAGAAGCCAATCTGCAACTGAAAGTGAAACTGCTTCTCATGAAAATGATAACGTTATTGGTGGATTTACGACTGCAAACTTTGCTATGGGTGTAGATTTTGGTAAAGATAAAAAATACAATGTAACTGCAGAAGTATTAAATATATTTGATAAAGAATATAAATATACTGATGCAATGTTAGAGCCAGGAGTTCATTTTAACCTTAAGTTGAATATGAATTTCTAATACAAAAAATAACAAGGGAGGAATTTTCCTCTCTTGTTTAAAGAGGAAATAGGAGAATATATGACTTTATCTTTTGACCATTTTTCAGCACAAGATTTAGTTGTGATAGGGGTGTTTGCAGCTGCTTCAAAAGTTACAACTCTTTTAGTAGCTCTTGCTGGAGGAGGAATGAATCCCATTAGTTTAATGGGAAAAAATCTTATTTTTACTATGCTTTTAGTCGTAATGCTTTGTAGAGTGAATAAAATAGGTACATTATTTTTATTCACTATCATTAATATAATAGTAAGTATGCTTTTGCTTGGTGCTAGTGTTACCTTATTACCTCCTTTATTAGTTGCTGCTTTGGTTGCTGAATTAGCTATGTATCCAAAACGTGAAAGCGAAAGTGTTTGGAATAAAATTTTAGGGGCTGCTGTTTTTGATCTTGTGTCAAAAGCACTGTCTTTAGGTTTATCATGGATATTTATGCGTGAAAATCCTGCTATGGTTTTAATGGTTATTCCTATTGTTGTTATTGGCTATATTGGCTCAGTTTGTGGACTTTTTACTGGTGTTAAAGCTGTAAAGGAACTTCGTCATGCAGGCATTATACGATACTAAAACTTTAGATACGATAAATGATATACCAGAAATTGATGTTAGAGCAAGAATGGCTGTAAGCTTTTTAGCTTCTATTGTGACAATTATTATTTCTTCCATTGAAGGACAAGTAATCTTATTTGTTGCGTCTTTTTTATATGCTCTTTCTATTCGTCGATATAAAGCTGTTTTTATTGCCTATGCTTTTATGGCAATAATGATTGTTATTGCTGGTCTTTTTACTTATGGCTTTTCCCTTCTAATGCCTAGTATGCCATTTTCTATAAGTGGTGTTTTAGTGCCATTTTTACGGGGAATTGTTATGTTAAATGTTGTGTTACCTCTTGCTCTTACTTGTAGAATACAAGCACTTTTAACTGCATTAAAAAGTTTACGCTTACCTTTTTGCATATATATACCGGGTGCGGTTATGATTCGTTTTATTCCTACATTTATGAATGATATAAAACAAGTTTCTGAAACTCTTAAAATACGAGGATATAATTTAAGTTTTGGTGAAATGTTTCGTCATCCTCTTATGATGCTTCGTCTTATGTTTACTCCTCTTTTATTCCGTTCTTTGCGTACTTCTGAAGAACTTGGAATGGCAGCAGAGCTTAAAGGTCTAGATGCAAATAGTCGTTTTGTACCTTTTAGAGAAACTGCTTGGACGAAAAGAGATACTATTCTTATAGTTCTTGCTGTATTTGTAAGTGCAATAGCTCTTACATACCACTTTATGTGGGGAACAATTCCAGCAGGTGGAATGCATTAAGAGGTTATTATGATACGTTTTGAAAATGTTACTTATACTTATCCATTTTCTGAAAAACCAGCAGTACAAAATATAGATTTACACGTTAAAGCAGGGGAAATAGTTCTTGTATCAGGACAAAGCGGATGTGGAAAAAGTACCCTTATGCGTTTAGCTAATGGCTTATGTCCAAGTTGGTTTAAAGGAAAATTAGAAGGAGCTGTTTTTATAGAAAATAAAAATACATTAGAGCTTCCTTTAAAAGATATGTCTACTATTGTAGGTACATTATTCCAAGACCCAGAACAACAATTTTTTGCTCTAGGCGTGGAAGATGAATTGGCTTTTGTGCATGAATGGCGAGGCTTGCCAGCTGAAATGACAAGAACAAAAATAGAAACAGCTGCAAAAAATTTTGGTATTTCTCATATTTTGGGTCAATCTATTCATGAATTATCAGAAGGACAAAAGCAAAAAGTTGGTCTTGCTTCTATTATGAGTCAAGAACCAAAAATATTGGTTTTAGATGAACCAACAGCAAACCTTGACCCTGAATCTACACTAGATTTGGCTCAACGTTTACTTGAATTAAAACAACAAGGTTTAGCAATTTTAGTTGTTGACCATAGATTATATTGGTTAAAGGGAATTGCAGATCATGTTGTAATTATGAAAAATGGGGAAATTTTTGCAAGAGGTGATTTTTCACTTTTAGATGATGAGAAAATACGTCAAGAATGTAATCTTCGTGATAGTGATGTGGAAGATGTTCGACAAAGCTTGCCAGATTGTTCTGTAATAAAAAGAGAGGATACAGAATTTTGTATTGAAGATTTAACCTTTGCGTATAAAGGACAAAAGCCTATTTTTTCTCATGCAACAGTAAAATTGCAAAAAGGGGTTACGGCTCTTATAGGGGATAATGGAACTGGGAAAACTACTCTTGCAAGACTTATGACAGGATTGAATAAAGCTAATGAAGGTAAATTTTTTATTGAAAATAAAGAATGTAACGCTAAAGAGTTATTAAAATCTGTTGGTATTGTGTTGCAAAATGCTGACCACCAATTACACATGAAAACTGTTGAACAAGAAATAGATGTTTGTCTTTCTCTTGCTGCTAATAAAGAAGAAAAATCTCGTGCAAAAGATATTCTAAAACAACAAAGAAAACAGGAAATAACGGAGTTATTAAATCTTTTTGGTTTAGAACAACTTAGAATGCGTCATCCGCAATCTTTATCAGGTGGGGAAAAGCAACGTTTAGTTATTGCTTGTGCTTTTGCTAAAAAACCACATGTATTAATTTTAGATGAACCTACAAGTGGTCTTGATGGTGGAAATATGAAACGTATTGCTTATGCATTACAAATACTTGCAGAGCGTGGTGCAGCTGTTTTGGTTATTACCCATGACCTTGAACTTATGAAACGTTCTTGTACTAGGGCATTGCGGTTACCTTTAGTTACAAATTAATTTGTTCAAAGGGAATAATTAAATAATTCCATAATATTATTGTGGATAATTTTTATAAATTAGGAAAAAAGAGAAAAGTATGTCAAATCAAGAATTATCACAAAAAGTACAAAAAGTATTGGAAGAAAAAAAGCCTATTATGCTTTCTTCTTTAGCAGCACAATTTGGTGTTTCAGAAAAAGAAATTGCTGAAGTCTTGCCTTATGAAATGTGTAGCGTAACAAGTGGAAGCAATTTTTCTAAAGTATGGGATAATCTCACTACTTGGGAAAAAGCAACTTTTATTGTGCAACACGCAGGCCATGTTATTGAAATAAAATGTACTATTCCTCAAGGAAAAGAAGGGCATGGCTATTATAATCTTATGGGTGAAAATCCTTTAGGTGGGCATATTAAAGCAGACTCTATTGCTCATATTGCTTTTTTATCAATTCCTTTTATGGGCTTAGAAAGCCATTCTATACAATTTTTTGCAGAAGATGGTAGCGTTGCTTTTGCTATTTATGTAGGACGCGAAAAGAAAGTATTAATTCCTTCTGCTCGTGATGCATTTTTCAAAATTAAAGAAGAATTAAAATAAATTATCTAAAAAAAGAAAAAGGAGGAATTATATTCCTCCATATTATACTGATAATAAAGGAAGAAATATGAAATCATTGGTTGTTTATTCTACTCTTACAGGAAATACTAAAATGGTAGCAGAAGCTGTTGCAGAAGTTATGCCAAATGCAGATATTTTTGCTATTGAAGATGCTCCAAACACTGAAGATTATGATCTTGTTGCAGTAGGCTACTGGGTAGATAGAGGTAGACCTGATACAAAAACTTGTAAGTGGCTTGAAAAACTCCAAAATTCTAAAGTTATTCTTTTTGGAACATTAGGTGCCTATCCAGATTCTGACCATGCAAAAGAAAGTATGGCTAATGGGGAAGCTCTTGTGAAAGATAGAGGAAATACCGTGCTTGGTTCTTGGCTTTGTCAAGGAAAAGTTGATCCAAAACTTTTACAAGCTATGGCTAAAATGCCAAATGCTGGTGGTCACCCTATGACAGAAGAACGCAAAGCTCGTATTGAAGAAGCAAAAAAACACCCTAATGAACAAGATCTTGAAAATGTAAAACAATTTATTCGTTCTATGCTTACAAAAGTTATAGATATTCAAACAGAGGTTTAAAATGTTTGATTTTGCAGGCATCTATAAAGCTATTGGACCAGCTGGTTGTGTGCTTGTTTTAGTAGCATGTGCAGCTATTTATTTTGCATTAAAAAGTTTTTTCTTTTTGTTTATTGTATGGCGTGATTTTAGACGGACATATCCTGATATTGAACAACGTGAATTTAGTGATGAAGCTTTATGCAAATGTCAAAAAAATCCACTTGCTTGTATTGTTCGGGATATTGTGCAAACCCACTCTAATCACTCTGAGGATATTAGAGCAGAAGTTGCGTATTTATTTCACAGAAACTTTGAGCAAATTACCCGTGAAATTTCTTATTTACGGTTAATTTCTGTTATGAGTCCAATGTTGGGCTTACTTGGTACTATTTTTGGTATGGTTACAGTTTTTCAAACCATTGGGCAAAATGTTGCTCCTGATGCTGCAATGCTTGCCACAGGAATTTGGGAAGCTTTAATTACAACAATTATGGGACTTTGTGTTTCTATTCCTTCTCTTATGGCATATTATTTTCTTATTCTACGGTTCAAAGGATTCCATATTGTTGCTGTTGAACATAGTTATCGTGCTTTAGAAAAAGTGAAGAACAAAAAATGTTCTTGTGAGGAACATCATGCATGAGTTAGAAGAAGAACCAAACGTTGATTTAACGCCACTTATTGACGTTATTTTTATGTTACTCATCTTTTTCATTATGACAACAACTTTTAGTAGACCTGTTCTTGACATAGTATTACCTAGTGCTGAAACCTCATCAACAAGCAGTACTAATAAAGAACAAGTGATTTCTATTAAAGCTGATGGTTCAATGCATTATGAGGGAAGACAAATTGATGTAACAGAAATTGAAGCTGTGCTTGATGAAAGACCAGAAGCATTGCTTAATTTATATGTTGATCAAAAAGCTCCTTTTGATGCTTTTGTAAAAGTTGTTGACGTTGCAAAGGTAAAAAAGGAGGGACGCTTTGTCATCAGCACTCAGCAGTCAAAGACAGCTCAATAACCCTCAATATCCTTTTTTATTTTGGCGTGTTTATGGTGAGCATGTTGACAGAAAAAGCCGTAATTTTGCTTTTTGTGGTATGGGCAGTATACTTTTTTTCATTGTGTTTATGTCTTTTTTTACACCACAAAAAACAATTTCTTTACCAGTGGGGCAACGTAAAATACAACTTGTAATGCGTACCTATACTCCACCAGTTACAAAAAAAGTCAAAAAAGAAAATTTTGAAAAAATTGTAACAGAAGATTCTGATTTTACTATTCCAAAAGAAGTTAAACCAGTGGAAAAAATAGTGGAACCTTCTAAGGTCAAACCAGAGCCAAAAGTAATAAAAAAAGACCCTCCAAAACCAATTAAAAAGAAAATACAAAAAGCTCCACCAAAGGTACAAAAAGCACCTCAACAAGTAAAAGAAGTTGAAGGTGTTACAGCACAAAGTCAAGTTGCAGCTCCAAAGGCTGTTGGAAATACTAAACCCGATAATGCTCGAAAAAGTCAAATCTTGGCTATGCTTTTACAAGAAATTGAAAAAAGAAAAAGCTATCCAAGACAAGCAAGAAGATCAGGGGCAGAGGGAACTTGTGAGCTTTTAGTACAAGTTGATAATAATGGAAAAGTAGTTGCAACAAGTTTAAACAAAAGTTCTGGAAAAGTTGTACTTGATAATGCTTGTAAACGGTTAGGTAAAGAACTTATTGGTCTTTCTGTTGGAAAAACAGCAGGAATGAAAATAATTATTCCTGTTCATTATAGTTTAGATGATTAAAATTTTTCTCTATTTTTTAGAGATTATCAGGAACAAAAAAAAGCAATGTGTATACATTGCTTTTTTTTGTTATTTTTTAGCTTTTTGGAATTTATTAGGGGGAGGACTTTTGCAAAAGTCCTCCCCCTAAAACCCCCTTTCAAAAACTTTTAATTTAACATTCCTTTTATGAACAAAAGGAATGTTTTTGTTAGGGAGTGTTTCTAGTGTGTTTCCAAATTATTTAGAAACACACACTAATAACGCAAAATTAACTTACATAAACCGCTATCGCTACCGGATACCGCATAAACCCAAACAAATAGCAGTTACTTATGATTTATGAAAATAAAAGCGACATTCTTTGGAGCGGGCAAAGCTCGCGTAAAAGTATGGAGCGTAAGGGGGTTGCGTTTGGGTTTCAGCGGTAGCCGTTGGCGAAGAATGAGCCTTACGGATAGCGACAGCGGTTTATGTAGTTTAAATTTTGCGTTACTAATTGCTGTCTTTATTCGTAGCTTCCTGCGTCGCAACGATTAAAGCAAGGGGAAAACACAAGGGGCTTGCCCCTCGTTTCCCCTTTGGTCGGGTCTAAGGGGTGAAACCCCTTATTAAACGTGATACTATGTAATAGTAGAATAAAGAAGAAAATGTGATATAAATAAAAAAAAATTAATTTAGAAATACACCCTAGTTAGGTATTACGATATAAAATGTTATGTCTATGTTTAATAGAATAAAAGAAGAAAAGAATTTTTATATTTTTTTCTCAATAACAGCAAAAGCATTATGCCCATGAATAGATTCATGGCTCTCAACTTCAACTTTATACCATTCAACATGTTCATGTTTTTCAAGACTATTTACAACATTACGCACAACATCTTCTACAAAATACGCATTTTCATAGGCTTGTTCTGTAACAAATTTTTCATCAGGTCGTTTCAATATTGAATAAATAGGAGCAGAACCAGCTTTTTCAGCTATATGAATAAATTCTTCAAGCCAAGAAAATTTAGTTAATTTGATTTGCATTTTTATAATTGTTCTTTGCCCATGAGCCCCATATTGGCTAATAGCTTTAGAACAAGGGCAAACAGTTGTTACAGGCACTTCAATTTCAATAAGAAAATTAGGTTTTTCCTCTTTTTTATCCCATTCTCCAGTAAAAGAGCATTGATAATCAACACAAGCTTTTGCATTACTTACAGGAGCTGTTTTTGTGATAAAATAGGGAAAAGAGAATTTTATATATGCTTTTTGAGCATCTAATTTAGTACGAACACGTTCTAAAAGCATTTTCATAGAAGAATAATCAAGTCTATCAGAGGAATTTTCTTTCCATTCTTCCATTGCTTCAATAAAGCGGCTCATGTGTGTACCTTTGAAATCCGCTGGTAAATCAACAGCCATATCAACTTTTGCAACACTATGTTGTTTTTCATTTGCTAAGTCTTTAACTACAAGGGGTATATGGTAATCTTTGATACCAACTCTATCAATAGCAAGGGAATATGTTGCTTTACTACTTTGCACATCTTCTAAGTGGGAGCATTGTTTATTCATATCAAACCTTAATCATGTTTGTGCTGTTCGTTATTATGTGTATGTTCATAAGCAGTGGAATTTAATGAATCTAAACTTGTAATAGCAAGATTTGCTTGTAATACACCGCGAACAGTAGAAAGTTTATCTGCTAATTCTTGTACTTTTTGATTTTGACCTTTTAAAATCATAACTTCTAAACAATGGTATAAATCTAAATGCACATGCATACTTGTCATTACAAGTTCATGTACTTCATGTTGTAATGCAGTGAGTTTTTTAGGTAAATCGCTATTATGATGATCATAGATAACACTTAAAACACCACTTACAATAGCTTGAGGATTTTGGCTTGCTTCTTCTTGTAATGCATTTCTCATACATTGGCGTAATGCATCGGAACGATTAGCAAAGCCTTTTATTTTACTAAGAGCATCAAAAGCTTCAACAAGATTAGATTCAATAGAAACACCAAAACGAGTAAGATTACTCATAATTACCTCTAAAAAATGATTTTGCACATTCAACATCACTTTGTAATTTTGCTTTTAGTTCTTCTAAGGAAGAGCATTTTTCTTCTGTGCGTATGAAATCATAAAAAGAAACTTCTATTTGATAATCATAAATATCTGCATTAAAGTCAATAATAAAGGTTTCAATAGTGCGTGTATTGCCATTAAAGGTAGGATTATAACCAATATTAGTAACAGCATTATATTGCAGAGGAAATTTATTATCCAATATTTTTACTTTTGTGGCATATACACCTTTTTGAGGAACAATAAGTGTATCTTCAGATAAATTTGCAGTGGGAAATCCTAATAATTTACCACCACGTTTAAACCCATGCTCAACAATACCAGAAAGAGTATAGGCATATCCAAGCATACTATTTGCTTTTTGAATTTGTCCTTCAAGTAGTGCTTCTCGTATTTTGGTACTACTTATAATTTCTTGCGTATTATTTAGAATGGGTTCATGGGCATAAACAGCAAAACCTAATTCTTTTCCGTGTTGTATCAGAATATCTTTATTTGCTCTATCAGAACCTATTTTTAAATCATAGCCAATAAAAAGAATAGCTAAATTATATTCTTTTACTAAAAACTCACAAAATTCACGGCTTGTTTTTTTTGCAAATTCTTTAGTAAAAGGAATTTCTTGAATATTTGCTTGAGAAATTTCATGTAAATATTCAGAACGTTTTGCATAGGTCATAAGAGGGATATAGAATTTATTACCTAAAACAGCAGCAGGATGAGGCGTAAACGTTATAATAATAGGTTGTGGGTTTAATGTTATATCTACTGTATAATTTTCTTTTATATGTGTATGCGTTTGAAAAAATTCTTCTCTATTATTTTTTGATTGAGAAAAATCTATCATGGTATTAATAAGATGACGGTGTCCTAAATGAACACCGTCAAAATTACCAATAGTTATAATACTAGGTGTTTTTGTCATTTTATTTTTTTGAAAAATTTAAAGCACTTTCTAAAGTAGCTAAATCTTGTGCTCCAATAAGAACAAGATTATTGATAAACATATAAGGAGTACCTTGAATATTATATTTTTTTACTTCTTTTAAATCTTGATCAATCATAGCATCAAGACTAGCTTTATTTTTTTCTACTTCCTTTGTAATGTCTTCAGCATCAAATCCTTGCTGACGTACTATTTCTTTTAAAACAGCAAGAGGGCTTGCACCAAAAGCTTGTTGATGTACAAATATAGTATCATGTAATTGCCATGCTTTTTTACTATCTTTTTGATTTAAATAGTAAAACCAACGCATTGCAAGTTTGCCAGCTTCATTTTTAGGATATGCTTTAAATACTAATTTTACATCATTATGTTTTTGTATAAAGCTTTCTACTATTTGTGCAGATTTTTGGCAATAGCTACATAAAAAGTCTGAAAAAATATAAATTGTATTGGTAGCATTTTCATTTCCTAAGGTAGGGCGATTTTCACTAACAAACTTTTTTTCAACTTTTATATCTTTTTGCCATTGATTACTTAATTCATTTTCACGAACAGATTTAGAAGCATTTGTAATTGTTTTGATAAATTCCTCATTATTCTTTTGCATAATATCAAAAAGAATATCAGGATTTTCATTTAATACTTCAATAAGCATTTTTTTTAAAGCTTCTTTATCTATTTTATTTTCAGCATAAGCAGGGGAAAGAGCTACTAAAGAAAGTCCAAATATAAGTCCACTTGTTAAAAGTTTTTTCATGTTAAATCCTATTCATCATCAGTATTTTTTTCATCAGCTTCTAATTCTGCCTCATGTTTTAAAATTTCTTCTAATTGAATATCAGCAGAAAGAACACCTGTAATATCATCATGTTTATTGGTTACAGCAATAGAAACTGTAATAATTAATTTTCCTGTATATTGTGATTGATAAAGATCGCTTATATGTAGTTTTCCATCAGCAAGAGGTTTTTTGAACCATTCACGATTGGAATAATCATAACCTTTTTTAGGTAAATTTCCATATTTTTCTTGATAACTTGGATCAGTGATCACAGCTTCAAGAAGTTTTCCTTTATCATCAATTAATGTAAGGAATTGAATAAAAGGATAATTTTGCACAAAAAGTTTCATAGCATTTTGTGTTTCATTATCATTTTCATTTGTAGTACATACACTTGCAAGTTTTGTAATAACATGAGCTGCAAGATCTCCAGCAAGACGTTTGATTTTTTGCAATTCTGATACAAAAAGTTCAGGTAAATAACGTTTTGCTAAAACAATCATTTCTTTTGTTGAGAAAGAAGTATTTCTACCTTCTTCATAGGCTTTCATAATTTCAGTATAAAGCTTACCAACAGCAGGGTGTTGTTTGCTAATTTTGTTATCACCTTCAAGTTTAAAGTGATGATTAAGCCAATAAGCAACCCCAGCTCTTCCAGCTTTATCTGTAATAATAATTGGTACAGGTTTTCCTAAAATTTTCTTTGTATCAAAAATGTTATAAATTTCTTCATTTTTAGCTAAACCATCAATATGCACTCCTGCTGCTGTTGCATTAAATTCAGCTCCTACAAATGGATAATTAGCAGGAATTTTATATTCAAGTTCATTTTCAAAAAAATCTGCAATTTCAGAAATAACAGCAGTATCTGCTGCTTCATCATTACCAGTTAAAGAAATATATTCAATAACCAATGCTTCAAGTGGAGGGTTTCCTGTTCTTTCTCCAAAGCCAAGTAATGCTCCATTAACAGCACCACAACCATAAAGCCAAGCTGTAACACCATTAACAAGAACTTTATGAAAATCATTATGTCCATGCCATTCAAGCCATTCACCAGGAACACCAGCTTCATCAGTAAAAGCTCGTACAATACGTTGTACAGAACGAGGCAATGCTGCACCTGAATATGGTACGCCAAAGCCTAATGTATCACAAAGACGAATTTTTACAGGCATAGAGGCTTGTTTTGAAAGTTCCATAAGTTTATGAGCAAATGGTAAACAAAAACCATAAATATCAGCTCTTGTTATATCTTCAAAATGGCAACGTGGCACAATGCCCCAATCAAGTGCTTGTTCTACAAGTTTTAAATAATCATTCATGGCAGTTTGACGATTTTTGCCAAGCTTTAAATAAAGGTGATAGTCAGAAACACTAGTAAGCATTCCAACTTCATCAAATTCCATATCTCTAGCAATTTTTAAATCGTCAAGATTAGCTCGTATCCAGCCTGTAACTCGTGGGAAACGGTATCCTCTAGCACGACAAGTTTCTATGGCTTTTCTATCTTTTTGAGAATACATAAAAAATTCAGATGCTTGGATAAGTCCACTTTTTCCACCAAGTTTATGTAATAAATCATACATTCGAGCAATTTGTTTTACACTATAAGGAGGACGTGCTTGTTGTCCATCACGAAAGGTTGTATCTGTAATAAAAAATGGAGTAGTAGGGCGAGGAGGGATAATTATATCATCAAATTCAATTCTTCCAACTTTAGAATAAGGAAATACATCACGGTATAATTGAGGATTTTCACGTTCTTCAATAGTAAGTGAGCGAGAAGCAGAATTTTTGTAAATAATAGACATAATCACTCCATTGTGTATTTATAAATTTTATTGTTCATTTAATATATTAGCCTTTTTTTATTACATTAGTCAAAGGGTTCAATGTTAAAAAAAATTTTTTATTTATTGACTTTGGAATTTAAAAGGAACAAAATATTTTTGTATTTGTTTTTTAGGAGTGTTATTATGAAAAAATTAGGTATAATTCGATGTCAACAAACTGAAGATATGTGTCCAGGAACAAGAGATTTTGTAACAGCAGCAGAAGGTTCTGGTTCTTTAGCTGAAAATGAAATTGGTGCATGCGAAGTTGTTGGTTTTGTAAGCTGTGGTGGTTGTCCTGGTAAAAAAGCTGTAACTCGTGCAAAAATGCTCGTTGATCGTGGTGCAGAAGTTATTATGCTTGCTTCTTGTATTGGAAAAGGTACTCCTATTGGTTTTCCATGTCCTAATAAAGGTTTAATGTTAAAAGCCATTAGAGCAAAAGTTGGTGATGAAATCCCTGTTCTTGAATATAGCCATCAACCTTCAAAATAGTTATATTTTTTTTTATTTCTTTTTTTTAGGGGGAGGACTTTTTATAAAAAGTCCTCCCCCTAAAACCC